>JAYVDT010000359.1:0-4385 GCA_043749265.1 Rhodanobacteraceae bacterium
CAATTCTGATTGCAGGCGCAATGTTTTCGCTCATCCTCCCGTTCCACTTCATCCTGAAAGCCGACGAAAAGCAGCAATTGCCTTGCTAACATCATGGAGGTTAGCAAGTTGGAAATGATTGCGCAGAAATTCCAATCCTTCGATGAAACAGAGCGCTTAGGGTATCGCTCTTGGGCAAGCGTTGCGCCAACCGAGCGCTTTGTCGCCGCCCATCAGGTGAGCGTAGAGAGGTATCGCGCAGATAGTTGTCTCTTCGATGGACTGAACCTAAAAGAACTGCTGTTCGCTTTAACGCGAAACACGTTAGATGTGACATCATCGGCGGATATGCAATCTTCGTACATGGCCGGGCACGCATGACCAAACACCTCAACGTCTTTAAAGAATCCAGCATCACAAATGCTTGCGTCACCTACAAAGCTCTCGCAGACTTCGGAACTCCGCCCGAAAGATTTTTGATCGACGACTTCTCCGACGCAAAAACGGCAATTCGACTCGATGTACCTCCCATCTGCTTTGAGGTGGCCCAGAAAATCGACGGCGTCAATTCCCGGATTGTCAATCAAAATAGCGTCCACTCTTTATCGATGGAGACTTACCCGCCCACTATATCTCCGCTGCAGACCATATCATCGATCAACTTGCATCCGGTCGGCCTCAAGATCTGGCCGATGTAGACGCCGTTCGCAAGCATCAACGAGCGACCCAAAGGAGTTCCAAATCATGACAGAGCGCCAAAACATCCCCGGCACCTCCCCCTACGAGCCCGTCATCGGCTTTTCCCGAGCCGTCCGCGTCGGCCGTCACGTCATGGTCTCCGGAACCGGACCCGTGGGCTGTGACGACGCTGACATAGCCGGTCAGACAGACCAGTGCCTCACCATCATCGCTGGCGTCCTCAAAGAAGCCGGCACGTCGTTCGAGCACGTCGTTCGCACGCGCATCTATCTCACCGACGTCAACGACTGGGAGGCCGTCAGCCGCGTGCACGGCAAGTTTTTCTCGCTCATCAAGCCAGCCAGCACCATGGTCGTAGTAAAAGCCCTCATCAACCCAACCTGGAAGATCGAGATCGAAGCCGACGCCCTCATTCCTGAATAGCTCGATTCACTCTAAACTCGGTGTCATCGGTGAAAATCGGTGTTAAGCCCTCCATCCGAACAGCCAAGGAACCCGATGCTCAAGCTCTCCATCCGCGATCTCGACCTCACCGGAAAGCGCGTGCTCATCCGCGTCGACTTCAACGTCCCCCTTTCCAAAGACAATGGAGAAGGCATCGGTATCCTGGACGATACGCGCATCCGCGAGACAGTCCCCACCATCGAGTACGCCCTCCGGCGCAAGGCCCGCGTCATCCTCTGCTCACACCTCGGTCGCCCCAAAGGCAAGGTCGTGCCCGCCATGAGCCTGCGCCCCATTGTGGACCGCCTCCGCGAGCTTCTCGACCAGGTCCTCACCGAGGATCAGAACGTGGCCTTCGCCCCGGACTGCATCGGCGAGATTGCCCAGGAACTTGTCGCCGGCCTCGAACCCGGCCAGACCCTCCTGCTCGAAAACCTCCGCTTCCATCCCGAAGAAGAGGCCAACGATCCTGCCTTCGCCAAACAACTTGCCAACCTCTGCGATATCTTCGTCAACGACGCCTTCGGCTCCGCCCACCGCGCCCACGCCTCGACTGAAGGCATCACCCACTTCGTCCCCCAGTCCGCCGCCGGCCTCCTCATGGAGTCCGAGCTCACCCATCTCGGCAAAGCACTGACCCAGCCCGACAAGCCCTTCGTCGCCATCATCGGCGGCGCCAAAGTCTCGGACAAAATCAATGTCATCGAGTCGCTCATGGACAAGGCCGACGCCATCCTCATCGGCGGCGGCATGGCCTATACCTTCCTTCGCGCCCAGGGCCAGCAGACCGGCAAATCGCTCGTAGAAGAAGACAAGATCGACGTCGCTGAAGCCGCACTTGCCAAGGCCAAAGCCAAGGGCGTCAAGCTCTTGCTCCCCATCGACCACGTCCTTGCCGATCGCTTCGACGCCCACGCCAAAGTCACGCACTTTGAGGGCCATGGCCCCTTCCCCGCGGACCTCATGGCTCTCGACATCGGACCCAAAACCGTCGCCCTCTTCCGTGCGGAGATAGCCGGTGCCATGACCGTCCTGTGGAATGGACCCATGGGTGTCTTCGAGTTCCCTCGCTTCGCAACCGGAACCAACGCCATCGCCAAAGCCGTCGCTGCCAATGCAGACGCCACCACCATCGTCGGAGGTGGAGATTCCGTCTCGGCCATCCACAAGTCAGGTTTCGCCGACAGGATCACCCACATCTCCACCGGTGGCGGAGCGTCACTTGAATTCCTCGAAGGCAAAGTCCTGCCCGGCGTCCAGGCCCTCACGGACAAGTCCTAACTTCTTTTCCCAGACTGTCGCGCAGATGGCATACTGAAACACCAATGCGCAAACCTTTGATCGCCGCCAACTGGAAGATGTACAAAACCCCAAAAGAGTCCTTAGCATTCCTTGAAAAATTTCTCCCCATGATGCACGGACATGAGCGCGACGAAATTGTCCTCTTCCCCACCATGTCTTCCCTCGGCTACGTCCTCGACGCCACAGAGGGCACCAACGTCAAAGCCGGCGCCCAGACGATGCATTGGATGAACGAAGGCCCGTACACCGGCCAGACCTCACCCACTATGCTCGCCAGCATCCATTGCACCCACGTCCTGCTTGGCCACTCGGAGCGCCGCATCTACGCGCATGAGACCGACGACATGGTGAACTGGAAGCTCAAGGCCGCCATCGCGCACAACATCACTCCAGTCGTCTGTGTCGGCGAGACACTCGACAAGCGGCAGTCCGGACTTATGGAAGCGGTCCTCCGCTGGCAGATCGCCTGCGCGCTCAACGGCGTCGAAACCGAGGGATCGGAGAACCTCACCATCGCCTACGAGCCCATCTGGGCCATCGGCACCGGCAGCACCGCCACTCCCACCCAGGTCCAGGAAGCCCACAAAATCATTCGCCGGGAAGTCGCAGATCGCCTCGGCGAAGAACGCGCCGAAGGAACGCGCATCCTATACGGCGGCTCCGTAAAGCCGGAAAATACCGCCAACCTGATGGCTCAACCGGATATCGATGGCGCACTCGTCGGCGGCGCCAGCCTGGACCCCGAAACCTTCTGCCGCATTATCAAGTACAAGCTCTAGCGGACGACCCCAGCCTGATCTATCGGCCAGTAAACAAACGCTGCCTTGCCGTAGATCAGGCCGCGCTCCACTGGCCCAAAGTCACGGCTGTCGCTCGAAATAGAGCGGTGATCTCCCATCACAAAATACTCATTGGCCGGAATCGTCATCTCCGGCAGCGAGCGATCGTCTGAAAAACGCAGTGGCACATAAGGTTCCGTGACCCTTTTCCCGTTGACCAGAACCTGTCCGTGGTCGATGCGAATGGCATCTTTCGGCAGCGCGATAATCCGCTTGATGTAACTCTTCGTCTGATCTCGCGGATACTGGAATACCACCACATCTCCACGGTGAATCTCCCCGACACGAAACGCCATCTTGTTGATGAAGAGTCTGTCCTGATCCTCCAGTACCGGCAGCATCGATGTTCCTTCCACCCGCACCGGCTGGTAAAGGAAGATGATGATGAATGCCGAAACTCCGATCGAAAGCACAAGGTCGCGAACCCAGGACCGCAGGGGGCTGCGGTTTGCTGACGGTTTCATCGAGGAAGTGGGCGATGGTTCCAATGGCGTTGTCATCGTTATGATCGAAAAAAAGTTATGCGTGAAACACAAGCCTATCGGTGTGCCTCGGATGCGCCTCCGCTCCATGTTAGACGCATACTTCCACAGAACGAATAGCGGTCAGAGAACATCAGACCAAATTCGACCGAATAGCCGCTGAATTACTACGTTTGAACCCACGCAATCAGCCTGTCACCTATTTATGTCCAATCCTGTGCCTGTAGGCTTATTATCGGATAGTGGAGAAGAACTAACACTATGGCCACCCTCACCATGATCGAGCAAGCGCCCCCAGAACTTCCAGAAAAGCCCGCCGCAAACCGCGGCACTCGCGATCTGTCGACGCTGACAACTGAAAGTCAGAATTCCGCGTCCCAGGGACTCGATACCAAGAGTGCCCTCGAGATTGCGAGGATCATCAACCATGAAGACGCCAAGGTGGCCGCAGCCGTCAGGAAAGCCCTCCCTGAGGTCGCCATCGTCATCGATACGGTCGCCCGCTCGCTGCGAGACGGTGGCCGCCTGATCTACGTCGGCGCCGGCTCCAGCGGACGAATCTCGTCGCTCGACGCCAGCGAGTGCCCCCCCACCTTCTCGACCGCCCCGTCTCAGGTCCAATACATCATGGCTGGTGGCC
>JAYVDT010000360.1:0-4376 GCA_043749265.1 Rhodanobacteraceae bacterium
GCGGATATGTTGTTCATCTCGTTTCTCGCAAATCGCGGAATCGAAATGTCCTCCCTACCGGTCTCCGTCCTGTTTTCCGAGTTCATGGCGGCGACTATCTTCTTCTTGGTCCTCAACTCCATCAAAGTTCCCATGTTTAGGCGTCTACGCATCGCCTAAGGCCGAGAGGCTTATGTGAGCAAAGCTATACAGTTTTGCTTTTTAGGGAGTGTCATGTTTAAAAGATGAGTACACATATTCGTCATGATCTTGACCTCCTCCACACAAGTCTTCTCACCGGTAAGCTGCCCAGAAATCTGAGTTGGACCGACACCGTTGACCTGATCCGCAAGATCGGCGAGGTTCAGCCCCATGGAAATGACGAATTCGTCTTCATCGTAGGGAGGCAGCGGGCTTTTTTCAAACATCCTCATACGCACGAACTTGGTGTTGAAGAAGTCGCGCGGCTAAGAAAGTTTCTCCGCGATGCGGGTCCAACCCTGTCGCAAGGTGAAACCATCCAGCCGTGTCGAATGGTGGTGGTCATCGATCATCACGGAGCACATGTGTACCAGGACTTGAATGGAAAGGTCCCAGAAGCAGATGAAACAGTACGGCCTTATGATCCGTTCGGGTTTCATCACCGTTTGATTCACCGAAAAGAAGCACACTACAAGGGCGACCGGGTGCCAGAGGACGAGTCTTTCTATGAAGAGGTTGCCCAGGACCTGCTGTCGGCGAATGAAATTGTTCTCATTGGTCATGGCACGGGTAAGAGCAGTGCGGTCGATCATCTCACCGAGTTCTTGAAAGAACATCACCACGATATCTCTCGTCATGTCATTGCGACTGAAACGGCGGACCTCTCCGCTCTGACGGCTCCCGAGATCGAAGCCATCGCAAAGCGTCACATGATCGCAGTCGTCTAGTTAAGGATCGAGCTCCCGCGTCTCGTTCGGCCCGCTATAGTCGCTTCAGGAATTACAAAGAAACGGAGAAGTATGCCCATCCTCACTGCCGGAGCAACAGCGCCAGACTTCAGCCTTCACGTCACCCCAGATCAGAAACTTTCATTGAGTGAACTGCGTGGTAAACCGGTTGTGCTCGCGTTTTATCCCGCAGACTGGAGCCCAGTCTGCGGAGACGAACTTAGTATCTTCAACGAGACCCTGCCTGAATTGCTCAAGTACAGCGCGGTACTCGTGGCGATCTCGGTTGACGGTGCCTGGTGCCACGATGCCTTTGCCAAGTACAAGCATCTTCACTTCCCATTGCTTTCTGATTTCGAACCGAAGGGCGAAACAGCCCGAGCATACGGAGCCTATCGGGATGCAGAGGGTGTCTGCGAACGCGCCCTCTTTGTCCTTGACAAAAACGGCGTCATCACATGGAGCTATTGCTCGCCGGTAGCGGTGAGTCCCGGCGCTGACGGAATTTTGAAAGCCCTTGAAGCACTACCAAAATAGGAGGACCATGAGCGCACTATCCATCGCTGTAACGGAGCACGATCACCTTCAGGGCAATCCGAACGCTGCCTGCAGCCTTGTCGAATACGGGGACTATGAATGTCCATCATGCTGGGAGGTCGAACCGACTATCAAGGGTCTGCAGGCTTATTTTGGCAACCAGATGTCCTTCGTGTTCCGCAATTTCCCCCTGCGGCAGATCCATCCGTGGGCCGAGGCTGCGGCTGAGGCGGCGGAGTTTGCCGGAAGTCACGGCAAGTTCTGGGAGATGCACGATCTGCTATTCGTAAATCAACAGAACTTGGATGAGAACCTGATCCAGTCACTTTCGGAGAGACTGGGCTTGACCAGTTCAGGCCTACAAGTCGAACGAGCCAGCGGAGTTGCAAAAAAGAAAGTTGACTCCGATTTTGCTGGCGGTATTCGCAGCGGCGTGAACGGAACGCCGACCTTCTTTCTCAATGGAGATCGATATGACGGCCCGACGGACTACGCATCCATGGTTGCTGTGATCGAGCAGGTTCTCACTTCGGCCGGAGGCTGAGGAACGATTACGATCGAACCCAGACTCGTCTTCATTCTTCACGGCTAGGAGCGCCTTGTTCGCATCATCTTGCGAAGAGGGTATGACGTGTGGGCGGAATTGCAGTTGCCGAGCTAGCTCAAAGAAGTCACGTGCATCGTCGGAGGTCATACTCGTAACGTCGCGAATTTGCCTTCCTCCCCCAAAAAGCTTGTCATGACCGAAAGCGAGCATTTGGTCCAAATAAATCTCGTTGACCTTTGCCTCCCCGCCTTTTCGTAGGTGACTCAGTCGGTTGATGACGACTTTGCCATTAAGCGCAAATGTAATCGCTCGGTCCAATGGGGCCGGTGGCGTCGCGTTTTCATCTCCCATCCAGATTGCTCCTAGCGAAGTTAGTGAAGTCGCGATGCATTTGCCCCCGCATAACAACGTAGACCTGACACTTCCAGGACTGAAAAACGCGAATGGCCAGTGCCGCAGAACTGCCAAGGCCAAGGAGGCCCACCTCTTCGCCAGGCTCAACGCTTGCTATGCGTAAGTTGCGAAAACCGATGATTCCAGCGCATAGGAGAAGAGCGTCTTGCGCGTTCTCAATATGGCCCGGTGAGAGAACCGAGAACTCGTCCCCAACATAGCAAATTCAGCGTAACCGCCATTCACCGAATATCAAGTGAAGACTGGATATTCGCAGACGTTCTCCATGTGGTCCTGGCAATACCAGCAGTCCCCATCGACGACACCCATCCAGAAGACACCCACCCGCGTTTCGAGGGGGAGGCAAAGCGTTGCGTTATCCATGACTTTACCAACGATCCGATGACCCGGAATTATCCTCGGATAAAGCGCAGGCAAGTCGCCTTCGGTGATATCCACGTCGGTACGGCAGACGTCGCAAGCGAGCACACGCGCGACAACATGAACTTCCAAAAACTCCGGGCGAGGAACGTCCTGATCTTGATGAGCCGACCTTGTTTTGCCTACTTAGGATCGTAGACGGCAGCTTTCAAAATGGCTCCAATTCCAAATAATTCTGGAGGCACCCGTGCCTAACGGATACCCCGCGAACGCGCTCGAAGGCATTCAACCACGGCGCGAGGCTCGAAAGCTATCGGGCCATGACCTGCAAGGCTTCACACACCTTTTGAGAGGCATGTCCGGCAGTGTTCTCAACCGCGCCAACAGCCTTATCTCCCAGGCCTTCAGCAACCAACTGCTCATTGTTCAACGCATGCCCCGTTTTCTCTTTTAATCCCCCTGCCAAGCTTGTTCCCTTGCCTTTAAGGCGGGCTTTCCAACCCCAAAGAGACATCTTGCCAGACGCATGGTCAATGTCACTGCCAGCATCCGCGTAACCAGGTGCAATCCGGCGAACCAACACAAATGCAGCGAGACCCACTCCAACACCGCCTACTATCCAAGGTAGTTTCTTCATGATGAGTGCTCCTTCTTTCTGTCCACTTTTGCTACGAAAATTGATGCATCTTGTCATCTGGGACGATGCGTCGATCTACTTGCTTTTCCGATAAAAACTGAGTCTTACATCGGATTTCGACTCACGTTGTGCAATTTGATACATGTCACCGAATTTTGGGTTACATATCGAAGATGAACAGCCTTTCTCGTGCCCGTGTGATACCACGGATGTCTGAAAAGCTTCGGAGTGGCGCGGGGTCAAGCCTGCTCACATTTCGGCTTCAATGCCTGTTGTGGCTTCTCTACAGGAAAGGGAAAGATGCAGGAGGGGGAACGTCTCCTGCCGAGACGCAATATGGAGTGTCATTCTCCTCTTTGGAGATCACCCTGCAGAAGTCGCACTTTTCGCGGCAGGGACAAAGATCACCGAGGCTCCCAGGGGGTATGCTTTTGAAGTAATGAATTTTAGAAGGGTTATGGTGGCCCTGACAGGCCTCCGACCTTCGCAGTGGGAGAAATACTCACTTGTTCGGCAACTCGTGAAGGAACGAGCCGTCGATCATGCGAACACACCAAAACCGAGGAGCAATCCTCAAAGTCGTACGTCCCAACAGAGGTACAAATGCTGCAGCGGCACAGACACTCTCTTTCGCCACCAGCATCTGAAACTACCCGTTAGCAGCATT
Source organism: Rhodanobacteraceae bacterium (assembly GCA_043749265.1). Classification (GTDB taxonomy): domain Bacteria; phylum Acidobacteriota; class Terriglobia; order Terriglobales; family Acidobacteriaceae; genus Edaphobacter. Next base: position 4,071 of record JAYVDT010000360.1, read on the forward strand.
CAATAGGCGCACAATCGGTTCTCGCGTTCCGATTTGGATGAATAAGCTCGTGTAATCCCAGCCACGCCACGATCCGACGCTCGTAGTCGGGCGAGCCCGGGCCAAGTGAATGTCTCCCTTGAGCGCAAGAGAGAGAGAGAGACGCACGTAGCAACTTCATTTACACGATGTATCTTTTTGTATCTCACTTGAGATTTGACGTCTCAGGCGTCATCACTGAAGAACTTGTAGGGCGTTCATTTTGAGGGAGATATTTGGTAGCGTTACCGGGGCTCGAACCCGGACTCTTCGCCTTGAGAGGGCGAT
>JAYVDT010000361.1:0-4342 GCA_043749265.1 Rhodanobacteraceae bacterium
ATCCGCTTGCGGCCGAACTTGGCGGCGTATTCGAAGGCAAATTTGGCGATGCGGGTCGAACCTTTTTCGGTGATGATCTTGATGCTCTGCGCAACGCCCGGCGCGGCCATGTACTCGATGCCGGCGTAGAGATCTTCAGTATTTTCGCGGACAATAATTAGATCCACGCCCGGGTAGCGGGTATTAAGACCGGGCAGGTTCTTGATGGGGCGGAAGTTGGTGAAGAGATCGAACTTTTTGCGCAGCGTGACATTGATGGACGCGAAGCCGCCGCCGATTGGCGTAGTTACAGGTCCTTTGAGGCCGACGCGGTTTTGTTCGAGCGAGTCATAAAGAGCCTTGGGAATGTATTCACCGGTCTTGGCGAAGGCGTCCGCGCCGGCGTTGTGAAGGTGCCAGTCGAAGGTGCAGCCGTTGCCGCTGCGCTTGCCGGCGAGTTCGAGGATGCGTACGACAGCGTCAGTGACTTCCGGGCCGATGCCATCGCCGGGGATGAGGGTGATGGCGTGAGTGCGGGGACCCTTGGCCGGAATCATATTCGTGGGATTCAAAGGGGAATTCATCCTTTCGGGGTTGGTTTTTTTGCGTCGCGTCCGCTGAGCAATTCTTCAAGCTCGGCTTTGAATTCTCGAACGTCCTTGAAGTCTCGATAGACGCTTGCGAAGCGAATGTAGGCGACGGTGTCGAGCTCTTTAAGTCGCGTCATGATGAGCTCGCCAATGGCGGAGGTAGACCGCTCGCGCTCGGCGGAATCGACCACGAAGGCTTCAGTTTCGTCAACGATGGCCTGCATCTGCTGGGCGGAAATGTTGCGTTTCTGGCAGGCCTGCAAGATACCGCTGAGGACTTTTTGACGGTCGAATCGCTCCCGGCGGCCATCTTTTTTCACGACCATATAAGGGATTTCGTCGATGCGCTCATACGTCGTGAAGCGCTTCTCACAGCGCTCGCACTCGCGGCGGCGGCGGATTGAGTCGGCATCTTTACTTTCGCGTGAATCGACAACGCGGTCCTGGGCGAATCCACAGTAGGGGCATCTCATTGCGTTGTTGCAATCTTATCAGCGCAAGCGAGACCGTTAGTTAACGAAGCAGAAATGAGGTCCGTATGAAGCTATTTCAGGTCATGCGACGGGGATCTCTTTCGAGTCGCGGGTAACTTCGCGGAGCGTGACGCCTTCAATCTTCGCGTAGACAAGGCCGACGGGAATGATGCAGAGGAATGTCACGAAGAGCAGGAGACCGCCGCATGCCGTCGCGGCCTCCACCGGCGCGCCATAGAAGGTGTGCATGGCGGTGGCGGTGACGGCTATCTGCGTGAACCAGCCGAGGATGGGAAGTTGCAGGAGCGAGCCACCGATGCTCGCAGCCATGAGCAGCATGGTGCTGGAGAAGCTGAGATGGGCGAGTTCCGGAGTGAGGACAAAGGCGTGCGCGGTCTGGAGATATGCAAAGCCGATCAGGACCCACATGGAGAGCGAGAGCAGCAGAACGATGACGAATTCCGAGAGCGAGCGGATCGCATTCAGTCCGTCGCGGAAGGTGAGGATCTTGGTGGCCAGGCTCTCGCCGATGGAGGGAACTTTGCTCAGGGCGGAGGCTACGCGCAGGCCTGCGACACGGATGCTGACGACGAAGATGGCAACGACGGCAGTGACGGCGAGCGCGACCGGACCGGCCTTGAGGAAGACCTCGTGGTGCGGCATGTCGCGCGGAGTGAAGAGAAGGGCCGAAGAGAAGATGATGGCGGCCGCGCCGAGATCGAACATGCGTTCGATGGTGTACACAGCGATTTGCGAACTGACGGAGAGCTTGACCCGACGGGCAACCAGAAAGGGGCGGGAGAGGTCAGCAAGACGACCGAAGAGTCCTACGGCGGTGAAGCCGATGAATTGTGGCCCTAACAAGACCAGAGGCGAGACTCGCTTGACGGGAGAAAGAAAGATGGACCAGCGCAGCGAACGCAGGAAGTAGGTGGCATAGATGAGCGCGACGCCGAAGAGGATGTGGACGGGATCGGCGAAGCGCAGTTGCGCGCCAAAGGTGGCCCAATCAAAGTGAATGCGAGTATGCAGCTCGTAGAACAAGAACGCGGCTGCGGCGATGAGGATAACCCCGGTGACGGACCGGCGCAGGGTCATTTTATGAGGGGAGAAGAAGGATGTTGATTGGCAGCGATCAACTGAGTCTTGCGGCGATTGAACTCGCGGATGACACGGACGACATAAGCACGCGTCTCGCGGAAGGGCGGGACGCCGTGGTAACGATCGACTGCTCCTGGACCTGCGTTATAGGCGGCAAGGGCGAGCGCAATGTTGTCGTGATACCGAGTCAACAGGGCATCGAGGTATGAAGTTCCCCCTTCAACATTCTGCGAAGGGACGAATGCGTCTTTGACACCCAGGGCGGCCGCGGTTCCCGGCATAAGCTGCATCAAGCCGCGTGCCCCGGTGCGCGAGACGGCGTGGCTGTGTCCACCGGATTCAGCATGAACGACGCTTGCGAGCAGGTCGGTATCAATGTGATGCGTGGCGCCGGCATGCGAGAGCATCTCGCGGAGTTCGGCGACGCTGGGTTCGGCTGCTGCGGTAGGAACAATGGCTGACGGCGCAGTCGGTGGCGGATCCGGAAGTGTTTCTACTTTGGCTACGGAGTCTGCGGCAACGTCGAGATAATTGCCCGTCGGCTGGCCGCCGAACGAAGCCAGGAACAGGCGCATTCTGTCGCCCTGAACTTCGCGACGGATGCAATCGAATTCGAATCCGTTACGGAGGGTCACATGCTCAAACGCACGCGCGTACGGAGCACATGCAATGAGCATGGCGATCGCGGCTACTCCGTGTTTGCGTTTCAGACGGACCTGGCATTTCATTTGGTTGAGCCTAACAGTTCCTTGGACCCCTCGTCTGCAACTTCAGTAAGCGCGGTGGCACCGCCGGGAAGAATCTTTGTAATGGCATCGGCTACCCCTTCCGCAGTATGTGGAGCGGAGATGTGCCAGTTTCGTTCTTCGGCGATGAGCCTGAGATCATCTGGCGCGTTGCCCATCAGGACGGGAAAGCCGGCGATCTGCAGCATGGACAGGTCGTTCCAGTTGTCGCCTATCGCCATAATTTCCGAGGGGTCTATATTGCGTTCCAGGGCGATGCGGAGGACCGCAGCACCTTTGGAACAGCCTGCGGGCAGGATGTCGACGATGGAGAGATCGCGCTCAGGATACTCGGTGCGGTTGAGCGAGATCTGTCCGGTCTGTCGGCTGTCGCCCACGGGGGCGACGTCTGGAAAAGTGAGCATGAGAGCTTCGGCACGCTGCATCCGTTCGACGGTACCGCAAAGCATCATCTGGATGGGTGGGTCGCCATGCAGGGCGTTTTCGATCGGATTGACATGGGCGATATACGGTGCGTTGGTTTCCATCCAGCGGGCGATGCTGTTGTGCAGATCGGCAAGCTCTTCAACGACGAGAGCGCCGTAGAGATCCTGGCCGTCGGGGCCGGTCTTGTCGAAGGTGATGACGAGCGCGTTGCGGAACTCGCCAAGTACGCCGCAAAGCCAGTGGGCGGTGCCGGGCTGCATGAGCGTGCGCTCAATAAGTTCAGAGCCAAAGGTGCGGACGATTGCGCCGTTGGAACTGACGAGGGGTGTCTCCGTCGGGAGACCGATTGAGTGAAGGACGTTGAGTGCGTAGAAATGGCGGCGGCCCGTTGCGATAACGATGGTGATGCCGGCCTGCGTGGCCGCGTGCAGAGCAGCGATATTCCGGGGACCGACGCGTCCTTCATGGCTCAGGAGGGTGCCGTCAAGATCGATGGCAATGAGGCGGACGCTGGGGCGTGGCATGAAACTCCGAGAGTGGGTTGGGGGGGTGTTCCATGTCTTCAGGGCGAGACATGGAACACCCGGTTTGATGGCGCAAAAACTTACCAGACGCGGCAACTGTTCATCGGTACCATCGGTGATCCGGCCTTGCAGCCAAAGGCACCGAGGAATCCGGGCTGATTGACGATGGGGCCGTTAGCACGAAACTTGTCCGGGCTATGCTCGTTGGTCAGGGTTTGGGTGCGGAGGGCTTCCGGCCGGTCGTTGGCGCACCAGTTCTGTGCCCACGCAATATAGAAGCGCTGCGGTGAAGTGTAGCCGGCGACCTTGGCATTCAGGTCGATGTGCTCTTTCTTCGCGCGGTCCAGGTAGGCCATGTAGGCGAGGAGCAAGCCTCCGTTGTCGGCGGTGTTCTCACCCAGGGTGAGCTTGCCGTTGATGTGGACGTCATCCACGACGACGAACTTGCCATATTCGTTTACGAGGCAGTCGGTCTTGCCTTCGAACTTCTTTGTATCCTCAGG
>JAYVDT010000362.1:0-4334 GCA_043749265.1 Rhodanobacteraceae bacterium
AGCGAAGCGCGCTACCGGCAGCTCGTCGAAGGCTCGCTCGGAATGGTTTGCACTCACGATCTTTCCGGCATGCTGATATCTGTCAATAAACACGGAGCCGAGAGCCTGGGCCGCACCGTCGAAGAGATGACCGGAAAAAACCTCAGGACCTTCATGCCGCCCGACAGGATCCGCGGATTCGAGTCGTATCTGCGGGAGATGGCCCATACAGGCGAGGCCCAGGGCAGGCTGCACATCTCCCACAAAGACGGCGACCTGCGTGTCATCGCTTTCCGCAATAAGCTTATCGAGCTGGACGACCGCGAGACTTACGTCCTGGGTTTCGGCATCGACATCTCAGAACAAGTTCGCGCAGAGGAAAAGCTGCGGACCCTCATCCACCAGAGCAACTCTATCCTGGAGTCGGTAGGAGATGGCATCTACGGCGTCGATCTCGCCGGCCGTGTCACGTTCATCAACCCGGCCGCCTCCCAAATGCTTGGATTCAAGGGAAATGAGCTACTTGGCGAGAAGCTTCACCACCTGATTCACCACACCCGCCCCGATGGCTCGCATTACCCTGCACGCGAATGTGCGGTAGGCAACACAGTCTCTAACCTGGATACGGTGCGTGTTTCGAACGAGGTCTTCTGGCGCAAGGACGGCACCAGTTTTCCCGTCGAGTATGTTGCTCGCCCGCAGATTGACTCAGGCGAAAGCCGCGACGGGTCCAGCAGCAAGCCCATCGGCGTCGTCGTCGCATTTACGGACACGACCGAACGCCGAGCGTTGGACAGGATGAAGGACGAGTTTATCTCCACGGTGTCGCACGAACTTCGCACTCCGCTTACAAGCATGCGGGCGGCGCTGGGACTAGTTACCGGGGGCGCGCTTTCTGCACGGCCGGAGAAGATGCAGCAGATGCTGGAGATGGCCATCGGCAACACCGACCGGCTCATCAAGCTCGTCAACGACATTCTGGACATTGAGCGGATCGGCAGCGGCAATGCGGAACTGCACTCCATGATGTGTTCCGCCGAAGCTTTACTTGAACGCGCTTCCAGCCTGCAGCAGGCGGCAATGATAAAAGGAAATATTCATTTCAAGATTGAGGCCAACGGTGTCCAGGTCTGGGGCGACCCCGACCGACTGCTGCAAGCGATCGGCAATCTAATTTCGAACGCAATTAAATTTTCTCCTCAGGGCGGGGAGATCACCCTGAGTGCCCAGTTGCTGGACGAGCATGAAGCGCGCTTCGACGTCCATGATCAGGGGCGCGGCATCCCCGAAGATAAGCTTGAGTCAATCTTTGAACGATTCCAGCAGGTCGATGCTTCGGACTCCCGAGCCATGGGCGGGACGGGGTTGGGCCTGGCGATCTGCCGTAGTATCATCACGCAGCATCGCGGACGCATCTGGGCATCCAGCCCTCCGAAGGAAGGTACAACCTTCCATTTCACTCTGCCCACACGCCCCAGCGGACACCTCCGGTAGCCTTGGCGCATTCGGACGAGATCAGCTACTTCCCTTTTGGCCCTGTTTCTGTTACAAATGCGAGAGACCGAGGGGCTGAAAGAGCTCCGGAGGGCGGCTGCGTTTGCGCCGTAACCTGTTCCAACAGACAAGTGGGTTTGAACGCGATGGCGAAGGCGATGTGGAACGGCCAGATTCTGGCTGAAAGCGATGTAACGGAAACAGTCGAAGGCAACGTCTACTTCCCTGACGAGTCTGTAGATCGCCAGTATTTGAGGCCAAGTTCTACGACCTCGAGCTGCCCCTGGAAGGGACAGGCACGCTACTACTCGCTACTGGTCGACGGGCAGGAAAATCCGGATGCCGCCTGGTATTACCCTGATCCGAAGCCCGCCGCACGTAATGTTAAGCACCATATCGCCTTCTGGCGCGGTGTCGAGATTACAAGCTAGACAGCGTGGCTATTGCTCCGACGAGTTGCGTCTAAGCTGCGGGTTTTTGAGGACAAGCTGCTGCTAATATGCCTGCGCCTGATCCACCGGCAACCGAACCTGGAAGCACGTCGCTCCTGGTTTCGACTCAACTCTCAGAAGACCAGAAAGCTTGCCGACGATCCTTTGCGCCGTGTCGAGACCGAGGCCTAAACCGCTGCCTGGGGCCTTGGTGGTGAAAAACGGCTCAAATATCCTGCTCTGGAGGTTCTGCGGAATTCCCGGGCCGGAGTCCCAGACCTCTACAAGGGCCATCTGCCCGGTCGATTTTGTCTTTAGTTTCAGCAGGCCGCCTGCGGGCATCGCATCCAGCGCGTTCTCGATCAGAACTGTCCAGACCTGATTCAACTCGCCGCCATAGGCGCTGATGTTTGGAAGATCGCGATCGAAGTCTGTCTCCAACTCAATATTCGCCAGCCGCGACCCGAACATAGCGAGCGTCACCTCCAGCGACTGCGCCAGATCGATGTCCTGGATCGGTGCTTGATCCATGTATGAGTAGTCCTTGATAGCGGAAATGAGGTCGAAGATGCGAGCCGTCGACGTCATGATCGTCTCGGCCATCCGCTCCACGCGCAATGAACTAGCGAAGGTCGCCATCGCAGGCGCCAGGACCTCATCGGGAAACGTCTGCGAAAACTCCTCCAGTTGGCTCAGCGGGAAGCGCGTCTCGGCGATCGTTGGTGCGATCTCCCAGGCGTTTGGAATATTGTGCTCCTCTAGCCAGGCCAGAACTCCGGCCTCGCGATCCACCGCAGCCAGCGGATTTGCGCCAGCCCCTTGCGGTTCATCCTGCCCCGCACGATAGTTGGCCATCTCGGTGCGTGTGCGTTCCACCCAGCTCTGCAGGTTGTCGCGGATCTCCGGCGCGACGCTCAAGCCACCCAGCGCGTATTTACGGTCGCCATAGGCCCGCAACTCCCCAAACAGCGAGGCGGCCGACCGTTGCGCTGCGGATGCAGGGTTATTCATCTCGTGCGCGAGATTCGCCGCCAGCTTACCCAACGCAGCCAGCTTCTCTGCCTGTTGTTCCATGCGGGTGACCTCACGCACGCGGTCCAGCAGGACTGAGACGCAGCGCTGTCCCATCGATGGAATTGCTTCCAACATCGCAGGAAACAGGTCTTCGTGGATATCCAGCGCCCAGGCTGGACCCACGCTGTAGCCATCGCCACCGTAGGTCTTCATGCGCGAGAAAGGCAGCTTGCCCGTCATCTGTCCGGCGCGTCCGATGAAGAAGTTCATAGGGCCGGAGTGCCAGCGGCGCACATGAATCTCGCCCTTAAGCAGGAAATTCAGATGGCGGGCCGGCATGCCCTCGCGAAACACGACCGTTCCGGTCTCTCCGCGACGCTCAGTCCCATGGCTCGCCAGCCATCCGAACTCAGCATCCGTCAGTCCGTCCAGCAAACTGATCGACTGCAGCGCCGCGACGATCTCGGGCAATGGTGTGGCTGTCGCGGGTGCAGCAGCATCCGGGGTAACGGGAGAGGAAGTAGACCCAGTGATCGCTTGCGTTGAAGTCATCGTCTTATGATGCTCCTCTCTGCCCGGCACGGCAATTTCATTTTGTGAAGAGAACTGCGCCCACGGGACTCGTTTAGAGACCGTGAGCGCAGCCAGCCGGGCTAAGCCTTCACGACGGCGCCGCCCTTGATCTTGACCGGGTCCAGGAAAGGCATGCCTGCGCGCAGCGTCGCGCCGACGGTCTCGATCGAGTCATCCGCCTCGGCCTTGCGGAACTTTGCAAATTCGTGGCGGCCGGTCTCGTTTTCTTCGATGAAGCGCCTGGCGAAGCTGCCGTCCTTGATGTCGGCAAGAATGCCCTTCATGGCCTTTTTTGTTTCGTCGGTGACGATGCGCGACTGGGCGAGGTAGCCGCCCCACTCCGCGGTGTCGGAGATGGAATGGTTCATGTACTCCAAGCCGCCACGGTACATGAGGTCGACGATGAGCTTGAGTTCGTGGAGGCACTCGAAGTAGGCCAGTTCAGGCTGGTAGCCAGCCTCGACCAAGGTGTGGAAGCCAGCCTTGACAAGCGCCGCAGTGCCTCCGCAGAGGACAGCCTGCTCGCCGAAGAGGTCGGTTTCGGTCTCTTCCGTGAAGGTCGTCTCGAGCACTCCGGCGCGGGTGCAGCCGATGCCCTTGGCGTAAGAGAGCGCCAGCGCCATTGCCGTGCCCGAGGCATCCTGCTCCACGGCTACGAGCGCGGGTACTCCGCCACCTTCTGTAAAGACCTCGCGGACGCGGTGGCCGGGAGCCTTGGGGGCAGCCATGGAGACGTCGACGCCAGCCGGAGGCGTGATGGTACGGAAGCGGATGTTGAAGCCGTGGGCAAACATGAGTGTGACGTTTGGCTTCATGTTCGGGACGATCTCAGCGTGATAAACC
>JAYVDT010000363.1:0-4308 GCA_043749265.1 Rhodanobacteraceae bacterium
CAGTGTAAGGGCAATTAGGTAATAGGTGGGCAGAACCGCTGAGACATGCTGTCTCAGAGGCGAGAGAATGCGGCACGCGGGTTGGTGCTGATTCCTAGTGGATGATCCGGAAAGTACGGTTCCAGCGTGCAAAGTCGGTCTTTCCCGGTGCGTTGATACCAGTCTGTACGCGGTAGATGGGCTCGGAGTTCTCGTTTTCTTCGAAATTGGGTTGGCACCACGAGAAATAAATCATAAGGGGCTTGCCAACGATGGCTTGTCTGGGGACAAATCCCCAGTAGCGGCTGTCCTCGCTGTTGTTGCGATTGTCGCCCATGACGAAGTAGCTATTGGGGGGGACGGTGACCTCGCCGTCCTGGGCCAGGCCGCGGAGGTGAATCCACCAGTTGGGATTGACGCCGTCGTCCATAGTCTGGAGGTTGGGGAAATCGTCGCGGAAGGCGTTGGGGGCCGCCTGGCGGTGGATGGCGTAGGCCTCTTTTTGAGCAGTGCCGTTCAGGTAGACGACTCCGTCGCGGAGGTGGATGCGGTCACCAGGGAGAGCGATGACGCGTTTGACGAGGTGAATGGAGGGGTCGTCGACAGGGTCGTGAAAGACGACCACGTCGCCACGGTCGATGGAGACCGGCGGCAGGAGGCCGTGGGCAGAGGAGGAGGCGACGGCTTGCTTGTCGAGGAGGAGGAAATCGCCGACTAGGAGCGTGGGCTCCATCGACGGAGAAGGGATGCGGATGGGCTGGACGGTGAACGTTATGAGGAAAAGGGCGACGACAAGAACGTAAAGGAGCGACTGGATCGAGGGCAGCACGCCGATGGGATGGTGATAGGCATAGCGGATCTGATCGGCAGTATAAGCGGAGATGGGATGGGTCGTGGCGTCAACGGTAGGCTCGGCGGGATTTTCAATGTGGTGGTGCTGGCCGACGGGGAGGGTGGGGTCGCTCATGCGGCTGCTCCCCCGGTTTGCGTCCGGGGTTGGGCGAGGAGCTTCGCAACGGCGAGTCGGGCGGCCTCCTGCTGGGCTTGCTTTTTGGTGGAACCTTGAGCTTGTGCCAGAGCGTGGCCGTCTTCCAGGGTGACTTCAACGCGGAAGAGGCGGCGGTGGTCGGGACCGGATTCTTCAAGCAGACGGTAGTTGGGGCGGGGAAGGCCCTGGGCCTGGAGCATCTCCTGCAGGGCGGACTTATGGTCGCCGACGGTGGCACTGAATTGTTCGCCGGGGGCGAGCGGGCGGTCGGCTTCGGGAAGGGCGTCGGCGAGGATTTCGTCTTCGACAAAGCGGCGTGCGGCCTCGATGCCGCCATCGACGTAGAGGGCCGCGATGAGGGCTTCGATGGCGTTGGCGAGCAACATCGGATTCGTGCGGCCAGAGTTCTTTTCCGCTGTGTGGCCCAGACGGAGCCAGCGGCCGAGGCCGAGACGGACGCCTACGATGCCGAGATGCTTGCGCGAGACGACCGAGGCTCGGAGGCGGGTGAGTTCGCCTTCACGAGAGGCTGGGAAGCGACGGCAAAGAGCTTCTGCGGCAAGGAGGCCGAGCGCGGCGTCGCCAACGAATTCAAGCTGTTCGTTATCGTGTGAGGGGTCGGCCAGGTCGGCTTGATTCTGATTGGGAGCGGGATTGAGGGCAACGTCGTAGACGAAGGAGCGATGAGTGAGCGCGAGGGTAAGGAGTTCGGGGCGGCGGAAGGTGTAGCCGATGATTTGTTCGAGGGCGGCGAGGGATGCATCCGGCTGAGGCTTCGGCTTGGTGTCTGCGCGACGCGGCATCTTCAGATAATCTCCCGCTTTTCAGTTTACTGGAGAGGTGAGGCAGAGGGGGAAGAGCAACCGCAGATCCCTTCGGGATGACAACAAGAAGACAACATTTGGAATCGTCGGAATCCCCGGCCCCAGAAGCGAGACCGGGGATTCCGGGATTACATGAGTCGATTAGTTCGGATCAGGTTTGTAGGCTTGCTTTTCGGCCTTGCCGCTGGGGTCCAGAGGCTCTTCTTCTTCGTGGACTATTTTCGGGACTACGAAGGCGGCTTTTAGGCCCTTGTCGGCCGCGGTGCGGGCATCGGGGGTGACGCCAATGATGGCGAGGGCGGCTTTGTATTGCTCGACTGCGTGGCTTCGCTCGGTGGGCTGCTTGATGTCGTAGAGGCGACCCAAATAAATGTGGGCCCAGGCGGTGGTGCGGGGGTTCTTGGAGCTGCGGAGGACATCTTCAAAGCCCTCCTGCGAGTCTTTGGGATCGCCTTCCATTAATTCGACCTGGGCTTTGACATACATGGCTTCGGCGTGGTCCTGTTTGGGGTCGGCGAGGCCTTTTTCAGCGATCGCCATGGCGCCGTCGAGGTCACCTTCGAGCATTTTCTTCTCGGCTAGCATCATGCCGGTGGGTTGGCGGGGGGCGCGGCGGACGAACTCGCCGGAACCCTGGGGAAGGAACTGGATTTGTTCGGCGCGATGGCGTTCGCGGCCGACGTCCATGCCGTAGACCATCTGGCCCATCCGCTCGGAGAGGCCGTCGGGGTTGCGTTCATCGGCGAGAAGCTGGTTGTAGAAATACTCCACCATGACCCAGCCCTGGCGCATGTCGAGATCGACCTGCTTGCGACGGAAGACTTCAGCCTGGCGTTCGTAGGAGGCGAGTTCTTCGTCGTAGCGGGCAAGATCGGTGCGCGCGCGGGTGCCGGTAGGCTTGATGGGGACGATGAGGCCGACATCCATGGTGCGGGCTTCAATGGCTTTGATCAGGCATTCGGTGAGGAGCGCCACGATATCCGTCTTGTAAACGTAGTCGAGGGGGGCATCCTGCACTGGCTTGAGGAGCGGTGTAAGGCGCTGCATGGAGGCAGCGCGAGCGTAAACCAGGGGTTCAATGGTGTAGTGCAGGTAGAGGTGGCGAATCTGGTCCATGCGGATGGCGCCGGCGGCCGTGGGGGAAGTCACGACGATGTAATTGGAGGAGTAGATGCGGGCGTTAGGGCTGTTGGGAGCGAGCATGGGCTCGACGAGGATGAGGAGGCGGCGGCCATCGTAGCTGCTGACGGGGATTTTGAGGTAGACGTTGGTGCCGAGAATGGCCTGGGTGATGGGGTCGTGGACCTTGTCCGTGATGGCTTCGTACTCGGCGCGATGCTTGAGCCAGATTGCGTGGAGCGAAACGTTTTCCGCAAAGTTGCGAATGAGCGGCAGGACGTTGACTACGGCGAGTGCGTCGGGCGGCATCTCGGTTTCATCTGCGGTGGGCGCGAGCTTGGGTGCAGGGCTGACGTACAGGGCAAGGGAGACGTATTGGGCGAGTTCGCGGCCCTTGTCGCTGAGTTCGTGGTCCTGCATGTAACTGCACAGGGCGTCGCGGCTGGCCTTGGCTGGAGCGGACTGAGATATGACCGCGGCGACTTCGGCGCGGATCTCGGCGCGGACGGGATGGGAGTTTGCGAGATCGGCGTCGTATCCGCAGGCGTTGAGCCCGGTGGCGAGGTCAAATAGGGGCTCGCTGGTTTCAAGAGTGATGGCGGCACCGCCGGCCTCGGGTTGGCCTGCACGGGGCTGAGCGCTGGAGGACGTCTGGGCCGGAGCCGGGGACGACGAGGAAGAAGACAAGGATTGGGCTGCGGCGTTGACCGTCAGCAGAATCGTCAGGGCACATAGTGTGGAGAAACGCTGCATCTGAGAAACCCGCAAGGAAGACATCAAGCTTTCGACGCCCCCCAGACAGAATAAGGGAGCAGGAGGCTGCAAACAAATGGCAGGGAAGCCGCGAGCGTCAGCCCCGGACAGAAGCGCCGGCGAAGGTGATGAGGACGCGCCCGCGGACAGGCTCGCCGAAGACGCGGGCGGGCTCGTAGTGCAGGAGCATCAACTGGTTGCGGACTTGCGACTGGGTCTGCTCGTCCTGCGGGCCGGAGATGATGGTGTAGTCGTAGATTTTACCGGCTGCGTCCACCTCGGCCTGGATGACGATGGTCGTGTCTTCCGGTGTGATGACGGGCTGCGAAGGCGCGGCGGAGTAGAGGTAATGCGGGGCGGTTAGCGCGCCGAGGGGTTCGTCGTTGGCGAGAACAGCCTGGGGTGTGGCAACAACGCCCACCAGCAAGACGATGGAGCCGACGAGAACCAGCGAACACGCAAGCCCGGCCGAGGCCTGCAAGAGTGCGGGACAAAAGACGTTATCCCAGCGCACGCTAAGGGAGTCCCACCAGTGGCCCGTTCGGCGAAGGCTCTCATGTGAGATGGCCAGACGGAGCTTGAGGCCAAGATCTGCCGGAGCTTTGAGAGGCCCGACGCTGGCGAGTACCTGCTGGATTCCGCGCC
>JAYVDT010000364.1:0-4296 GCA_043749265.1 Rhodanobacteraceae bacterium
CACAATCCGCAAGGTCGTCGTTCATGACGGCCACGAAGGCCCGAAAGAAATCGGCGTAGGCCCCGAGTGGCTCCCCTGGCTCACCGATCCCATCCAGAACGGAGCCGGAGCCCTCTTCGACTTCGGCTGCTATGGCGCTGACCTCATGACCGTCCTGAAGCACGGCCAGACTCCCACCAGCGTTACCGCCGTCACCCAGACCGACAAGCCCGACATCTACCCCCACGTCGACGACGACGCCACTGTCATCATTCGCTACCCCGGCGCCCAGGCCGTCCTCATGCCCTCCTGGAACTGGAGCTTCGCCCGCAAGGACATGGAAGTCTACGGAGTCAACGGCTCCGTCATCACCGTCGCCGCAGACCAACTCCGCGTACGCTATCACGGCGAACAAGTCGAATCCACAATCACCGCGCCTCCGCTCGCGCCCGAACACCGCAACTCTCTCGACTACCTCGCAGGCGTCCTGCACGGCACCGTCAAGCCCGACGGCGACGAGTCCGCACTCGATACCAACCTCGTCGTTATGCAGATCCTCGACGCCGCACGCCGTTCCGCCCAGACCGGTCGCACGATAGATTTAACCCCACTTCCCCGCTAACCAATCCGCCGGAACAAGCAGCCACCCAGGAGAACGCGACCAATGAAGCACCTCGCCCGATGCATCCTTGCCACAATCGCACTCCTCGCTCCGTTCACCCAGGCCCAGGCGCCCGCCCATCCGCTGGCACCAGGCGGCCCGCAAACCCATAAGTGGCCCACCCAGTCCGGCAACTACGACATCCTCAACTACAAGTTCGGCTCCGGCGAAACCCTCCCCACGCTCCATCTCCACTACCTGACCCTCGGCACCCCACACAAAAATGCGCAGGGCCAAACCGACAATGCCATCCTCCTCCTCCATGGCACCGGCGGCAACGCCTCCTCCCTCCTCAATCCAAGCTTCTCCGACGTCCTCTTCGGCCCCGGCCAGCCCTTCGATATCTCAAAATTCTTCCTTATCCTTCCCGACGACATAGGCCACGGCGACTCCTCCAAACCCTCCGACGGGCTGCACGCCAAGTTCCCAAAGTACGACTATGACGACATGGTGCATTCCCAGAAAATAATGCTGGAGCAAGGCCTGCATGTCGACCACCTCCGCCTCATCCTGGGAACCTCCATGGGCTGCATGCAATCGTTCGTCTGGGGCGAAACCTATCCCACGTACATGGATGCCCTCGCCCCGTTCGCCTGCCTCCCCGTCCCCCTTGCCGGCCGCAACCGCATGTGGCGATACATGGCTATCAAAGCCATCAAGGATGACCCATCCTGGCAGTCCGGCAACTACAAATCTGAACCCATCGAAGGTCTCACCTTCGCCAATGACCTCCTCCTCATCGCCGGCGGCGCCCCCCTCCAACTCCAGAAGAACTACCCTACCCGCGAGAGCATAGAGAACTATGTCGACAGCTATCTCGCCCGCAGCGTCGCCGCGTCCGACGCCAACAATCTCATCTACTACGTCAACGCCAGTCGCAACTACAACCCCGCCCCCAACCTCTCGAAGATTGTCGCCCCTGTCCTCTGGATCAACTCCGCCGACGACTTCATCAACCCACCCGAACTTGGCATAGCGCAGGAACTAGCCCCGCAGATCCCTCACGCCAGGTTCATCCTGCTGCCCATAACCGAAGCCACCCGCGGCCACGGCACCCACACCGTAGCCGCCATCTGGAAGGACTACCTGATCCAGTTCCTGCATGAAACCGAGCCCCACAAGTAGCCCTTACCGCCCCTGCCGCGGCAGATACATGTACCGGGGCTGCACCCCCGGCGTCACCGGATTCTCCCAAAACAGCACCGACTCCAGCGGACTCAGCATCTCCTTCCGCACCGGATAAGCCTCGCCCGCCGCCGCTGTCACCTCAGCCAGGAACCCCTCTTCCCATGGGTCCATATCCTGCGGCGCCCGATCCGACAGAATCCCCGCATACTCTTTCTGCTTGAACGCCTGCACCAACTCCTCCCGCAGCTTCACTCCCGCCGGCCCATGGTCCGCCCGCAGCACATCCCACATCGCCATGCTGTTCGCAAATTCCTGCTTACCCGCCATCCCTGAATCGATCACGTCGTGGATCACGAAAATCTTCCCATCCACTGCAGAAACCCTCCCCAGCAACTGCACAGCCTCAGCCTTCTGTGCCGCCGTAGGCGCTAGCGGCCCAGGCGAATAATAGAGCTGCGCGAACTGCACCATGCATCCTGCGAGCGCTGCTACTCGTAACCCAAAGCGAAGTTCCCGCGGTGCACGACTTGCCCCCTGCAATACCGCATGCAGACAGACTCCAAACAACATGCAGATCCACGCCAGCATCGGCAGCGTCACATTCGTCGTGCCCCCCAGGTGCAGCCGCGAAGAAAGCGTTGAAGCGACAATCCCCACAGTCGTAAACCCAACAAAAAACCTCTGCCGCGCATCCGTCCCGCCTGCCATCAGCGCCAGCGTCGCACCAAGCACAATCACTACCAGCGCAATCCCCAGCGGATCGATCAGATCGTGCAGCCAGTACGACATAAACTTATGGCTTACCCAGGCCTGGTGAGACGGCAAAAACATCGTGTAATACCGGTACCACCCGCCATTTGCATGGTCGATCCAAAGATAAGAGATTCCGGCCAGCAGCCCAAATGTCCCCAGCCCTTCAATCAACTTGCGCGGCCGCCTAATCTCATGTGCCAGCACTAGCACCGCCACGCCCGCGGCGCTTTGCTTCGTTTGGAACGCCACCGCAAACGCAACGGCAGACCACACCGCAAACCCCCGCTGCGACGCATCGATCGCAAGCAGCAAAAAGAACAGGTAAAGCATGTCGACACGCGCTAGGTCGAACCACGAGTTAGCCAGCCCATACAGCGCCGCAAACAATCCACAAGCCATAAAGCTCACAAACCGGTCATCGGTGATCCGCCGCACGTACCTGTAAATCACCGCCAGGCACCCGGTCGTCGCCGCAATACTGATCAACCGCAGCGGCACAAAACTCAACCCCGTAAGACGGCTCAACCCCGCGCTCAGGTAGTAGTAGAGCGGCGTATACATAAACGGAATGAAGTCTTTTGAGGGTGCAACATATACCTGCTGGTGCGACACCACCCGCCGCACCATATCCAGCACGCCGCCCTCCGCCCACTCCAGTTGCAGCGGAAACCTGTATCGCCTGAACGCGATCAGATAAAACAACCCAACAAATCCCAAGGCAACCCCTGTAAGCAGAACCCGCAAACCGCGTTCAGCGGCAGGGGCAAAATCAATCAATTCGGACGAGCGCATAGCAGGACTCTACACCGAACAAACCTCCGTCCCAAGCCTTCTCTCAGGCCCAACTGAAAATTCTGGTCTCACCGCAGGCCGGGCCATAAGCCCACCCCAAGCACTGCCATATGCAAAAACCTTAAACTTGACACTCTTGATAAGATGAAGGCAGCGGTAAAAAACCGTACCGCCCTTGGGTGAGGGCCGTACTCTATACATCAGGTCCAGACTTAACTGATTTGTCCTCAAGACTTTAGGACCAAATAGGGAAAGGTACCGGTACCAAGGAGAAGCTTGACCCAAAAAGAAACCATCGCCGTCGCCATGTCCGGAGGGGTTGACTCCTCTGCCGTCGCCGCACTCCTCCGCGCCGAAGGCCACACTCTAGTCGGTCTAACCCTCCAGCTGTGGAACCAGCGCCGCCTGGCCGGGCACGAAGGCATGCCTGAGTCAGTGCAGGGTCGCTGCTGCTCCATCGACGACGTCTACGACGCCCGCCGCGTCGCCGACCGCCTCGACATCCCCTATTACCTCGTCAACCAGCAGGACCGCTTCGAGGCCGACGTCGTCAAGCCCTTCGTCTCCGAGTACCTCGCCGGACGGACCCCGGTCCCCTGCACCCTCTGCAACAACCACCTCAAGTTCGATCAACTACTGCTCACCGCACGCCAGATCGGCGCCACTAAAATCGCCACCGGCCACTATGCCCGCAATCACTACGACCAAGCGCGCGGACGCTGGATTCTCTCTCGCCCTGCCGACCGCTCCAAGGACCAAACCTACTTCCTCTTCGGCCTCACGCAGGACCAGCTCGCTCACACGCTCTTTCCGCTAGGCGAGATGCAGAAGCCAGCCGTCCGCGTCATGGCCACTGAAGCCGGCCTCGAGGTCGCCTCCAAGCCCGATTCCCAGGAGATCTGCTTCATCCCCGGCGGCGACTACCAGTCTTTCCTGCGCGCCTACCTCAACGAGCAGGAGCAGGAGATGCCCGACAGTTCTGG
>JAYVDT010000365.1:0-4293 GCA_043749265.1 Rhodanobacteraceae bacterium
GCCAGATACCGCGCCGAATCCGTCCCACTCGCCCCATCCCGCTCCTCACTGATCGCAATCGTATGATCCGCCGTCTCGCAGTCGCACGGCTTACCGTTCGCGGAACACACCCCATGCCCGAACTGCGTAATCTTGAACGCCGTCCACTGCATCTCCGACAGCGCGGCGATCAAGCCCGCCACCACACTCGTCTTACCAATATTTCGCGTATGTCCGCCGACGACCACAATCGCCATATCTCTACCCGCGTCTCAACCGTACAAGGTCTCGCAAATACTCTCGAACCGGACGCGCCGGCGTCCCCCAGAATATCCTTCCAGCGCCTTCTAGCTTCTTTCCCGGCAGAACCCCTCCCTGTCCGCCAAGGATCACCCCACGCCCGATCGTCACGCGTTCCCCAAGCCCCACCTGGCCTCCCAACATCGCACCATCCTCAATCACTGTTGACCCCGCCATTCCCACCTGCGCGGCAATCACGACTTCCTCACCAATCACGCAGTTGTGCGCAATGTGAACCAGGTTGTCGATCTTCGTCCCGCGCCCAATCCGCGTCTCCCCCAGCGCCCCCCGGTCAATTGTCGTATTCGCCCCAATCTCCACGTCGTCGCCAACCACCAGGGTCCCAAGCTGTGGAAACCCGAAATATCCGTCTCCATCTCGAACATATCCAAAACCATCCGCCCCTAATACCGCCCCTGCCTGCACCCTCACGCGGTCGCCCAATGTAGTCCCGGAATGAATCACTACCCGTGGGCCAATCACACACGATGCCCCGATCCTCACGCCCGGCGCCAGGTAAGCTCCCGCGCCAATCTCGCATCCCAACCCAATCTTTGCGCCCTCATCAATCGCCGCGCTGGCGTGAATACCGCCCGATCCCCGCGTATCGAACCACCTCCGATACACCTGTGCAAACGCCGTCCGAGGATCCCGCACCGCCATCAACCGGGCATCCGTTCCAAGCTGTCCCAGACCCTCAACAGGAACTAGAATCAGCCCCGCCAACGACGCCAGCGCCTCCACCAAGTTCGCCCGGTCCGCCGCAAACACAACCGCATCCGGCGATGCATCCGGAGTCCCCGACACCCGCGTCATCTCCCGCTCGCCCCACGATGTCAGCTCCGCACCCACCAATGCCGCAATCTCGCTTACCTTCACTGCGCGTCGTTCCATCAATACACTCCCGCCTCGCCCGGAGGCCTGGTCTTCCATCGCCGATGCATCCACAGCCACTGCTCCGGAGTCTGCCGAATATATTGCTCAATCGTAGCCGTAAAGCGCGCCGTATTTTCTGCAACATCAGCTGTAAAGTCTCCGGTCCGCGTCAGTTCCATCTGCTCTCCAAACCGCAGGACGTACCGCGAGCTCTCTCCGTCTCGCACCAGAAACCCGGGTAAAACCGCCGCGCCCGTCTTCAGCGCCACCTTTGCCAACCCCGAAGCGGTACAAGCCTCACTCCCAAAAAACGGCACGAAAAGCCCCTGCGGCGGAGTCATATTCGTATCCATCAAAATCCCTACCGTCTCCCCCGCCCGCATCGCAGAGATCAGCCCTCTCGCGAAGTCATCCTTATGGATCACACGATTTCCATGCAGGCAACGAAGCCGATTCACGAACTCGTCGACCAGCGGGTTATCCAGACGCCGAATCACCAATCCCATCGGATAGCCCACCAGCGAATGATAGAAGCTTGAAAGCTCCCATGCGCCGAGGTGCCCGGTCAGCACCAGCACGCCTTTGCCCGTTGCTTGAGCGGCCAGGAAGTGATCCAGCCCCTCATACCGTATAAACTCTCCCGCCTCCTCCGCCCGATATCCGTCCATCAGGCAAAACTCCGAAAGCAAATAGCCCAGGTTGCGATAAACCTCCCGCAACGTCCGTTCCCGTTGCTGTTCTGACCACTCGGGATAGGCCAGACGAAGATTTGTTACGCCCACGCCACGCAGACGCCCCAGGGCTACAAAGGCAATCCAGCCAATCGCCGCGCCAACTGCCCGGGCGATTCGTCGCGGAAGCGCTCCAAGAGCCGTTACCAGCAGCCAGACAGCGGCAAATTCCAGTCGATCCCGCCAGGAGGGCCTTCGTTTATCGGGATGGAGCCGTTCAGAGGTCAAGCCTCAAGTCTATCGTCTCTCAGACGTCAGCCGTGTCACGCAGCACAAAGGGCGGCCAATGGCCGCCCTTCAAGTCTGAAAGCCACTTCGATTACTGGTCAGCCTTCGAAATGACAAAAAACTTGGCCACTGTCCGGACAAAAGGCAAAGCAGCAGCGGGAGTCGCGGTCGAACCCTGCAGAACCGTCGAATAAGGAACGTTCGCACCGTACATCGTGCGTGTATCGTCTTCATTTTGCGAAAGCACAGTACCATCCAGGTCGATTCCGGCAAACAAACCCTTCGAGCGCGAGTACGTAAGGAACTCCGCATTCAGCTTCCAGTCCGTTCCAGCCTGCGCGTTACGCCCAACCGGGCCGGCCGAGGCAGCCGCGTCGCCACCGATCTTGAACTTGTTCTTCAACATATCCTGCAGACCCTGCTGGTTCATCGCCACCAGTACTAGGTCGGTCGACTGTCCACCAATCTGGAATCCGAAGCTGCCACCCGTAAGCTGAACAAACACCGGAGCGCTCCAACCCTTCGGGGTCCGGCAAGTAGCAACGCCTTGGCCGTACTGAGCGCCCACTAGAAATGCTGCCTTCTTGTAGCTCGGAACCACAACGACGCAGGATGCGCCTGCCAGAATGCTCTGCGGAATGCCTTTATCGGGCGTCGACATAATCTCGTTGACTACATTCTTGGCGCTTTGAAGACGCGCATTCAGCTTCGCCTTGTCGCCCTCCGCAAATGACGCCTGAGTAGAACCCGCCAAAACGACCGCTGTGGTCAAAACTGCTGCAATTCGCTTCATTTGTAGATCCTCCGTAGTGACGTGCTCGAAAGCTCCGCGAACTCGGGCAGTACCCAAGTTCAAGTGATCGATCGACACGCTTTCCCATTGTATGGGATGGTATGGACCCTAACTGGGTTGCACATGACACGATTTACCCAATCTTGAAGAGTGGATGGAGTGGAAGCAAAAAATGGGGGCCGCGAACGTCTCTGGAGACTATCCCTTAGCGCGTCGCAACCCCACTCTCCCAGGTCTATGTTGCTTTCCGATCATCTTGTAAATCTAAAGTAACCACAACAGTACTAAGGTATATAGACTTAAGTAATTTACTCATCCCCAACCCAGTGCATAGACATCGCCCGAACGCTTAGCGCAGTCCGATTATCCACTCCCGCCTTGCGCATCATGCGCCCCAGGTGCGCCTTGACAGTCCCCTCGTCAACCTGCAGAACACTTGCAAGTTCCCGGTTGGAATGACCCAAAACCAGCAACTTAAGCACTTCCAACTCACGTGGCGTAAAACGTACCGCCTCTTCTTCCGGCCGGGAGTGCCGGCGGTCCGCATCCTCCAGCAAGCGTGCCAGTACCTTGCGCGGTGCCCAGACCGAGCCATCCCGAACAATTTCAATTGCCATCCGCAACTCGGATTCAGCGGCCGAGTAGCTGACATATCCCTTGGCCCCAGCCGCGATAATCCGCTCGACATGCTCCGGGTCCGTAGGCAAGCCAATCACAATCAATCGAATCAGCGGACGCAGGCGACGGAAAGACGCCAGCAATTCAAACAAATGGTCGGTCGCTGAAGAGTCGATCAAAATCAATTCCAGCGCAGCAGCGCGCAGAGGATGGAGTCCCGACAGCAGAACGACTTCGCATTCGCTCCCATCCGCCAGGACCGTCTGAAAACCCGCCAACCGCAGCGGATCGGTCACCACCAGCCCAACTTGCCGCAGCGCCGCCTTCTCGATCTCCTGCGTCAATGGTGCCTTCCTTACAGCTTGGGCAGAACGATGCCTTGCTGGTTCTGATACTTGCCCTTGCGATCTGCATAGCTCACTTCACAGACTTCGTCAGACTGGAAGAAAAGAATCTGGCAAAGTCCTTCATTCGCGTAGATGCGCGCCGGCAGAGGCGTTGTGTTCGAGATTTCGAGCGTCACGAAGCCCTGCCATTCGGGCTCAAACGGCGTCACATTCACAATGATCCCGCATCGCGCATAGGTCGATTTGCCCACGCAGATCGTCAAAACATCACGCGGGATCTTGAAATACTCAATTGAGCGCGCTAACGCAAACGAGTTCGGCGGAACAATCACGCTCGGAGCCTGCACCGTAACAAATGAGCGCTCATCGAAAGCTTTCGGATCGATGATCGCGCTGTTCACATTGGTGAAAATCTTGAATT
>JAYVDT010000366.1:0-4283 GCA_043749265.1 Rhodanobacteraceae bacterium
GAACGGATTGCAGGATCGCCTGGCGAAGGATGGGCTCAGCTGCGGCGGGTACTCGGGTATTTGGAGTTCAGGATAAAAGAGAGGGTGCAGAGTAGCCAAGGCAAGGCTCTCCGTAGATATGATGAGACATGCAAAATCAGGTCCTTGTGGGCGGTTCGCTGGTGTTGTCGGGGAATCGGTCGGCGTCGAATCGAACTCCACGTCAGATTAATCGGAACCTGATCTTCAACCTTGTGCGCTTGTTACAGCCGCTTTCACGTGCAGAACTGGCGAGGCGGAGCGGGCTGAGACGGAGCACGGTCTCGCTGATTGTTGAAGAGTTGATCAATGAAGAATGGTTGTTTGAAGGGGCGATTGGGCAGTTGCCGCGGGGGCGGCGGCCGATTCTTATCCAGTTGAGCGAGAAGCGCGGGGTGATTGTGCTGGATGTTCATCCGCAGCGGACGACGATTGGCGTAGCGAATCTGGCGGGGCAGATTTTGGCACAGGATGGGATCGACCTGTCGCTGGATTCGCAGCAATCGCTGGCGGCGATCAGGAAGGGGATCCAGCATTTGATTGCCAAGCATGAGGCGATCTCGTTTGTGGGGGTTGGGATTTGTCTGCCGGGTCGGACTGATCCGGACTCGCAGACGCTGGTGTTTGCGCCGCGATTGAATTGGCCGGTGATCAATCTGAAGGCGAATATCGAGCAGGCTACGGGGCTGCCGGTGGAGATCGACAACGTGGCGAATGCCTGCGCGCTGGCGGAGATCTGGTTTGGAAATAGCGACGCGAACGATGGATTGATGGTGTTGAATGTGTCGGAGGGCATTGCGGTTGGGATCTTTGTGAACGGGAAGATCCTGCGCGGGCACCAGGGCATGGCAGGGGAGTTTGGGCATGTGCAGATGCAGGCCGAGCATGGGGTGCTTTGCGCGTGCGGGAACTTTGGGTGCTGGGAGACGCTGGCATCGAATACGGCGGCGCTGCGGTATCACCGGGAGTTGGAGCCGGAGAGCCCGGCGGAGAATTTCAAGGAATTGGTGCAGCGGGCGATGGAAGGTGAGGCGGCGGCAGTGTCGGCGCTGACGACGATCGCGGTGGAGCTTGGGCGGGGGATTCGGACGCTGCTGTCGGGGTTGGCGCCGAAGGAGATTGTGGTGGTGGGGGATGTGGCTCCGGCGTGGTCGCTGGTAGGGCCGATTGTGGAGTCGGAAATGCGGCAGGGGTTTTTGACTACGCTGCCTTTACTGCGGTGTACGAGCGATGGGAACGATGCTCGTTTGCGGGGGGCGGTGGCGTTGACCTTGAGTAAGGGGACTGTTTAGGGGGCGCGTGCCCCAGGGGCTGAAGCGCCTTGGGGTGCAACCTGAAATGAAATGCGGACAGGTCCGCAGCCCGGGTTTGCTGAAGGGAGATTGTAATTGGGGGTGGTGATTAGCGCATGAGGAACGGAGCGTTCATGGTACGCGCCTGCTCGACGTTGAGCGAACAACAACGGAGCTGGGAGTGATGAATCATTTTCGCGTTTAGAGCAACTGGGTGGGGAAGTTAGAAATCGGTGGGGATTGGAAGACCCCGCCCTGGGGACGCTGATGCCCGTCGTGAGGGTGTGGTGCGGGGCTACTTGGTGATGATTTTCTGTGTGGTGAGGTACCAGGTTTGGGACTCGGGGGTGGCGGTGCTGTTGATTTTCTTCTGGGCTTCGGCGTAGGTAGCGGGTGCGGGGACGATGACGGGGTCGCCGGGCTTCCAGTTGGCAGGGCAGCTTACGCCGTTGAGGTCGGCCATTTGCAGGCCTTCGAACATGCGGATCAACTCATCTACGCTGCGGCCTAACTGCATGGGGTAGTAGAGGAGAGCGCGGATGACGCCCTTGGGGTCGATGGCGAAGACGGCACGGACGGCAGCGGTGTCGCTAACGGCTTCATGGACAAGGCCGTAGGCGATGCTGAGTTTCTGGTCGAGATCGACGATGAGGGGAAACTGGATTTTGACGCCGGAGATGCGCTCGAGGTCGAGGACCCAGGCGATGTGGGAGTGGAGCGAATCGATAGAGACGCCGATGAGTTGGACGTTGAGGCGATCCCAGTCGTCCTGACGGCGGGCGAATTCGATGAACTCGGTGGAGCAGACGGGGGTGAAGTCTGATGGATGCGAGAAAAGCATGACCCACTTGCCCTGGGTGGTGAAATCGCTGAGGCGGATGACGCCGTGGGTGCTTTGTGCTTCGAAGTTGGGTGCAAGTTCCTGGATGCGAGGTATGCGTGCTTCAGCCATCAGAAGATCTCCTGCGCGGTTGGATGCGGGATGGAGAGAATTGTGTTTGTGGAAGGGAGATTGGGGTAGGCTTGTTCTGATATCGAACGGCAACAGCTTAGTCAAAAGGTGGAAAAAGATGAAGAGACTTGTGCCTGTTCTTTTGGGCTTGCTGGTTATGGTGGGTGGGTTTGCTGCTCATGCCCAGGCGCCTCTCGCGTCTGCGTCAACGCCTGCTCAGGCAGCGAAGACGCATCATGTTGTGTTTGCGGTGACCTCCGGGGATGAGGCGGATTGGGGGCTGACGTTGGGGAATATTCGGAATCTGCTGAAGGGACTGGCGCCGGATGCGGTGGAGGTGGAGGTGGTGGCGTTTGGACCGGGGCTGAGCCTGTTGAAGAAGGGTAGCTCAGTGGATGCGGATATTCAGGCGCTGGAATCGAAGCATGTTCGCTTTGTGGCTTGTGAGAACTCGATGCGGATGCAGCATGTGACGGTGGCGGATTTGTTGGTGGGGGTGGGGACTGTTCCGTCGGGGATCGTTGAGGTGGTGACGAAGCAGGAGCAGGGGTGGAGTTATGTGAAGGGTGGGCGGTAGGGTTGTCGCGGGTCGTAAACGCACATTCCTACGCTTCGCTACGGAATGACAACACGCAGGCGGAACGACAGCAAGGTTAGAAGTGAGCGTAGGCCTTGTTGAAGGCGGGGCGGGGTTGCAGGTGGATGAAGGCTGAGACGTCGTAGGCCTGCTGCGGGGAGAGAATGCCCATTCGGTCTTGCGGCATGTTGTGCTGGACGAAGGCGGCCATCTTGCGGATGTTGTGCATACCGGCTCCGTCGTTGAAGGAGTCCGGGCCCCAGACGGCGGGGAAAAGTTTGGGCTTGCCCTGGCCGTGATCGCCGTGGCAACCGGCGCATTGGGTGACGTAAAGGGCGGCTCCGTGGATGGGGTCGGGGGTTAGGTCGGGGAGATCGACGAGGCCGCGGCCAGTGTAGAGGGCGCCGGTTTTTGACGGTTGCGAGAGCCAGTTGAAGTAGTCGATGAGGGCGATCATCTGGGGGCCGTCGTAGTCGAGGGGGCGGCCGTTTTCACTGCGGACGAAGCACTCCTGGACACGGTCTTTGAGCGAGATGACGTGGCCGGCGCGGGCGTTGAACATGGGGAAGAGCGAGGGCAGGCCGACCATAGGCGAGGCGTATTTCTGGATGCCACCTTCGGCGTGGCAGTTGGCGCAGCTAATTTTTGAGATGGTGTGGTCGGCGGCGTAAAGGGCAGTTTCGTTGAAGATGAGTTCGCCGCGGCGGATGCTGTCGCCGGCAGGGGTGCGGGGGATGGTGCTGTGGAGCGGCGCTTGCCAGGACTTGGCCACTGGCGGCGGCTGCATGGTGGAAAGACCGGAGAGGTCGCTGACCCGCAGACCGATAGCGATGGTACCGAGATAGAGGACGAGGAGGACAAGGATAACGAGGGCTGCGCTCCATGCTTGTGCGGAGTGATGGCGCATGGGTGGGAGGATTTTTGGACGCACGGGGATGCTATTACTTTATCGCGAAGTGGACGCAGGTTGAGGGAAGGAGGCCGATGGTGTTTAGATAGTTTGCGGTGCGATAAAGCCCCGGGGTGTGCATGGAGCAGGAACACGATATTACGGAGACTTTGGAACGTCGGCTAGGCCAGGAACATGCGAGGCGGCGTCTTGAGGTCGAAGGTAATTACGAGGCGATCTTTGGGCATGGGATTAATTTCTTTCATCCGGAGAACTGGTACTCGACGCATTCGATGCTGCGCGCAGGGCTGGTGGTGACGGGTTTGTATGGGCGGGGAAACAGGAATACGGAACTGATCCAGGTGCGGCATAACAGGATTGATGTGGAGGGACTGCCGGACGAGTTTGAGGGGTACTCGATACTGCAAATCAGCGATTTGCATGTGGAGTTGAATCCGGGGGCGATGCGACGGTTGCTGGAGATATTGCCCGAGCTTGCTTATGACATTTGTGTGCTGACGGGAGACTTTCGGGCGAAGACTTTTGGGCCGTTTG
>JAYVDT010000367.1:0-4244 GCA_043749265.1 Rhodanobacteraceae bacterium
ATTACGGAGACTCAGCAGAACACATTCTTGACCTTGCGAAGAAAGCGAATGCTGATTTGATTGTTCTTGGTGCGACCCGCAGCTTGAGTTGGTTTACCAACTTGGGCGATGGTGTTGTCGGACATATTTTAGGGGAGGCCGAGTGCCCGATTCTGACGATCTGTAATGCCTGAAATGGCTGCGCAGGTTGAATACCGGGAGAGTATACTTTGGGTGAAAACTCGTCTGAGGTGTCTATGCAGGCGCATCCCACGACTCGCCGCGGTTCGCAATGCAGTGTATGCCAGTACCGGTCCATGCGAATGTTCTGCAATCTCTCGCCTGAAGCCCTGGCTGATTTTGACAAGATCGGGATGCAGACGAGGGTGCCAAAGGGAACGATCCTGTTTCAGGAGGATGACCCAGGCAGTGGCGTGATCGTAATTTGTAGCGGTAAAGCTAAGCTGTCCTGCAGTTCTCGACAAGGCAAGACCCTTATCCTAAAGATCGCGATGGCGGGTGATGTATTGGGTCTGGGAGCGGTGCTGTCCGAGTCGCGTCATGAGGTCACTGCCGAGACGCTCGAACCAACGTTGATCAAGCAAGTTCGCAGCCACGAGTTTCTTACATTTCTGGGCAAGCATAGCGAAGCGAGTCTGCACGCAGCGAAGGCACTTTCAGAAGAGTACAAGACGGCATTCATCGATGCGCGGCGGCTTGCGCTTGCACCGTCTGCCGCAGGCAAGCTTGCTTCTGTGCTGCTGGAGTGGGGACGATCTAGCGCTTCTAATAAAGACGAAATGCGCTTCACGATGGCCCTTACGCACGAGGAGCTTGCTAACCTCGCCGGGACTTCCAGAGAGACGGTAACGCGGGTACTGGGAAAGCTCCAACGAGAAAAGTTGATTCAAATACATGGATCGTCGATCCTGATTCTCTCTCCAGAAAAGCTCGCTGCACTTTCGGCCTGACTCAACATCCGATACCCACTTTGAACGCGTGATGCAGATCCCGATGCAGTTTTGTTCCCGCCGTAGAGTGCCTGTAGAGTGTTGCTGAAATACTCGTGTAGGTGGAAGATGTAACGAGTTCAAGACAGGAGCGGTATATGCCGGACGCTGATGCTTCCAAGCGGTCGACTCTGGGTAATGCGTCTGCCTCCCACTCTTCCCAAGCTTCATAGTGTTCTTGTTTGCTCTGATTTCGCCCATGCACCCACGCTCGCTGTCGAACGAGTGGTTGAATTGTGTCGTCCTGCATGGAGACCGAAGACAAAAGCCAAATCTTTGCATAGATTATGACGAAAGCCTTGAGACGTCTGGCTAAAGAAGAATGTGGTAGCGAACCGCTTTGTGCGGTGGCATACAAAATCGGACGTTATCATGCGATTGTCGATTGCGCGAAGAAAGAAGGCGCGCAGATGCTCGTATTGGGCGTCCGACGGGCATTTGCTCTCGCTGCCCACCTACCGCACCCAATTACGTGTCACATTTCTGTAACGGTTCCGTGTCCCCGGTTATCGATGTCGTATGAATGGATGCGCCAGCCGCTTACCCCGGATATTTTTGGAATGAGGAGAGCTCCTGGACTTCGGGACGAGAGGCCGAACGGGTCAGGTCGTGCTTCAGCGTCCGTTTGCAGAAATGCGTGAGGTACTCGCTCAATTTGACGAAGGCCGGCTTGCGGCTAACTCGGATACTTGGGTAATCCGATTCTGAAGCCTTCGTCTTCGTTATCTGGAGTCCTTTACTTCATGATGCTGCGCGTGGATGCGACAAGCGAGTCAGCGTATGTGCGCCGCGGTATTCGAGGCCCTCTCATGTGCTCTCAACCGCATGGAGGCGCTCGGTCATCTTGATCGTTACGCCCAGACTAGTGACTTTAGTGCAAAGCTGAGAGAAAACTAGACTATATACGCCGTGCACATAGCCTAGCTTCTCCTGCTTGGCTGGCCCCTTCTGGCGCGTTCACTAAAAGCCGCCGCAAGGTTTCGCAGAGAAACACGCAAGATGACTGGTGCCGCATCTCGCCCAACTTGCAACGAAAAAAACCTCCCACATTCCACGCTCAACCTCATCTTCAAAGACGTGCCTTGTCCATGGCGGAAAGCGGTACCTCTAACAGCTGTAATCCCATGATCTCGTCGGGGTCCCGGGACTTCCTATGTGCTGTGAATCGAGTGCAGTCCATAGCAAGTGAGATGGGTCGATGCCGATGGCCAGCATGGAAACTGCGGTCAGGATAGGGGCTTTTGCTTTCGCTGTATGGGGCTAAAGTGGGTGGTCATGGGCAAAATTTAGTGCAAGTGTAAACGCGGCCCTCGGGTTAGATTGGATCTGTAAATGGTGATTCACAGCTTTAGTCGATCGAGATGCTTCCGAGCCTTGAATTTCGAGAAATGATGTTAAGCCTGGAAGTGGCACTACGCTTGCATACGTAGTGAAGATATAGCCAGTCTCGGCTGGAATATTTCGGGGCTCCAACTGGAGCAACTGCACATTGGATTCCTATCGGGCAACCGGTAAGTAACAGAAACAAAGCAGCTTAAGTCAAAATATACACACGTTTGGCTGGGCGAAGCCTTGTCTTACCGGAAGCAGGCTACCCATTGTTCGCGTCGGAACGGAACAAACAATATTGCAAAATGATGCAATCCAACTGCACGACAACTTGCCAAGAAGCCGCTTCGCTCCAGACAGAGCTCACCAACATCGGTAGGCCTCCGTGTGGGGAGGGAGCGAAGGTCGGTGCCGGTGCGGTGGTAGCGAAGGACGCTCCCACCCATAAGGTTGTCGGCGTTCTCGCGCGTTCCAGGAAGCCAATAAAAATGTTTGGCCTTGAGAGGCGAGCGAAAGCACAGGTACTGCTAGCAGACTGCCCCGCCGATGTGAAGATATGGACGAATCTTGTTGATGGATCACCTACGCCGGACGTGTACTTCCGTCCTGGCTATGTGGCAGCCTATTCTTGCGATCATGAGATGGCAGTAGCTTTGGTTATCAAGACGTCCAGGCGACGCTTCCTTCTGCCGTTGTTACTTCGAGAGATCGCTGTGGTTCCGCTTACGTGCCGCGTTGAGGACTATGATGCGATCACGCCTTATGGATATGGCGGCGTGTTGCCACTCGATCGTGGGGAAGTCAGTAGTCGAGATGCTGCCGAGCTGCTCGAGCAACTCACCCATTGGTGTATCAAAGCGAATGTCGTGAGTTGCATGTTGCGACTGCATCCGCTTCTGGCTCAACACAGCGGGTTCAGCGCGGGAGTTGGGGATTGCCCCGGAGCAGCTGTCTCCCACTTCGGACCGACGGTTGCGATCGACTTGCACGCGTGGAATGACGATGTTTGTGGGCCATCCGGTATGAAAAAGGGACGGCATAGCGATCTACGACATGCGAGGCGCGATCTGACCGTAAGGCTGAAATCCTGCGATACTCCGCAAGCTGCCGAAATGCTGCAACAGTTCCGGTCAATTTATGACCGGACCATGACCCGGCTGAACGCAACCTCCTTCTACTTTTTTCCGGCGACATATTATTTATCGCTGCATGACACACTTAACAGTCACATGGCCGTGGCGGTTGCGTACCACGGCATGCAACCGGTAAGTGCGGCACTCTTTCTGGCAGACTCCCAGTTTGGCCACTATCACCTGAGCGGAGTGACAAGCGAAGGAAAGCAACACAAGGCACAGACCATGGTGCTTGTTGAGGGTGCGCAATGGATGCGCCAGCGGGGATGCCGGTGGTTTCATCTTGGTGGTGGCAGAGCCCCAGGCGATTCGTTGTACTACTTCAAACACTCGTTTGGTGGACGGACGTTTTCTTACACAAACCTCACTCTCATCGTGAACCAAGCTCGCTATAACGAACTCGTGAACTTTCACAGAACCGAGAAGGAATCTGACATGGGCGCTAACGACTTCTTTCCAGCTTACCGCGTGGCGGAGCAGTGAACCGTTCCAATGATGCTCCCTGTCCATGTGGAAAGCGGCGCATATAAAAGTTTTGCTCGCTGTCGGCAGCAGACGGAATCAGAGATTATTCGTACCGCTATGTGGTCTGGCTCACAGACTGACCGAAAGATGCAAGCCAGAATCATGATTCCAAAGGAAAACCGCCTGAACCGGTTGGTACGTTTGGGATATGTCAGGACTGGGTCGTATGAAAAAAGTCCAATCTGAGATAGTTGCTTGCTGTTGACCATGGCGAAGCCATGTTGGCTCGGTGATCAAAGCCTTCTGAAGGAGTCAGATGCTCCTGAAG
>JAYVDT010000368.1:0-4235 GCA_043749265.1 Rhodanobacteraceae bacterium
TTCCTCTCCGCTGCAGTAAGCTGGGCGGAGGTTCTGGGTGCCGAAACGGTGTCGATCGGGGCAGTTGAGCAGGACAGCAGCGGCTACCCGGACTGTCGGCCAGCTTACTACGAGGCATTCGATGAACTGATCCGGCAAGGCACCAAAGAGGGTCGGATCCGGATCGAAACACCCCTGATCCGCATGCGTAAGAGCGAGATCGTCAAACTCGGGGTTGAACTTGGTGCTCCGTTCCATGTAAGTTGGTCATGCTATATAGGTGAAACCGTGGCTTGTGGCAAGTGTGAGAGTTGTGTCTTGAGGTTACGTGCGTTTCGCGAGGCGGGAGCCTCGGACCCGGTGCCATATGCAGCTCGAGGTGGGTTTTAGCCTCGATGCCTCGAAAGTCGCATCTGAAGAACTCTAGAGATGGATCAGTGTTTGAAAGCAGTGAGCGGTAAGTAAGAACGCTCCGGGAGAGAGAAGACGTGAAGAAACTATTTGGCATCAAGATGGCAGGCATCCTCGCTGCTTTGGGTCTGGCGGTCTGCGTCCTCGGTCTGCCGACGAACCTGGCGGCGCAGGTTGTCACGGCAAAGATACACGGCAAGGTCAACAATGCGGCCGGCGTCCCGATTACCAAGGGCGTCGTCAAGCTTACGACCGACAAGACCTCGGAACCGAAGGATCGCAAGTACCCCTTCTCCTTCGATATCGACGCCGCAGGCATGTACAAGGGAGAGGGCATTGCTCCTGGCGACTATATCGCTGTCGTGACTGTCGGCGACAAGAACATCGACTTTCAGAACATCGTTCTGAAGGCCGCAGACGATAAACTTGTTGATTTCGACATGACTCGTCCCGAGTTCATGAAGCTTTTGACGACCGAAGAGCGCGCCGCGATCGAGGAGAATAAGAAGCACAATGCGGGTGTGCTGACTGAGAATGCAAAGATAGGTAACATCAACGCGACGCTGGTCCAGGCGCGTGCCGATGAGAAGAATGGCAAGGCAGAAGAGGCCGTCGTGGCTTTGAAGCCGCTGACCGAGATGCGTCCGAACGAGTCGGTCATCTGGGCTGCATTGGGCGAGGCGCAACTCAGCGCGGCGGACGCTGCTTCAAAAGCTGCCAAGGCGGCGAGCAAGCCGACGAACGATCCTGCAATCATCCAGAAGTACAGCGATTCGATCGCTTCGTACAAGAAAGCGATTGCACTCGACGCAACTTCAAAGAAGCCCAGCGCGGAGACGGTTGCGAGCTGCTACATGAATATAGGTCAAGGGCTCGCCAAGTCCGGCTTGCTCCAGGAAGCAGCCGATGCTTATGAGTCCGCCGTCAAGGCCTCCCCTGCATCCGCGCCGACTGCCTATTTCAACGAGGCTGCGACGTTCTTCAACGCCGGCAAGATGGATGAAGCGGCAGCCGCTGCGGACAAGGCCATCGCGGCCGATCCGAAGCGTGCCGACAACTACTACATCAAGGGACAGGCGCTGATTCCGAAGGCGACGATGGATAAAAAGACGAACAAATTCATCCTGCCTGCGGGTTGCCTGGAGGCCTACCAGGAGTACCTGGCGCTGATGCCCGAAGGCGGTCACTCGACCGAGATCAAGGACCTGCTCGTTAACCTGGGACAGCCGGTCAAGAACTCGTTCAAGGCTGGAAAGAAGTAAGCTACCCCAATAAAGCGAAGGCCCCGGACGACTCTTCCGGGGCCTTTTTTCGCACTCAAACAAGTCGCAAAGGAGATCGAATGGGGCCAACTCCCGGACATATCGTCGGCTTTGAAGAGGCGCTGGAGATTGTCGCCACCGCGGCACGCAAGTTGGCGCCAGGTGGAATCGAGAAGGTATCACTGCTGGCTGCGGCAGGCCGTGTGCTGGCGGAGGCAGTCGCCGCTGACCGCGACCAGCCACCATTCGATCGCTCGACGCGAGATGGGTTCGCCGTACGGGCCGCTGAGTTGCAGGCGGGCAACCTGCACATTGTGGGACAGGTACGCGCAGGAGAGGCCTGGGAGAAGCCGCTGGCGTCCGGCGAGGCCTTGAAGATCATGACTGGCGCGCCGATGCCCGGGGGGGCGGATGCGGTGCTGATGGTCGAGCATGCCATCGCCACTGAGGAACATTTGAGCATCGCTGCCGGAAGGAGCCTGGCAGCCGGGGAGAACGTCGTTCCGCAGGGTGTCGAGGCTCGTCTTGGAGCGACGGTACTGGCAGTGGGGACGCTCATCGGTGCGGCGGAGATTGCGCTTGCGGCCAACTGCGGATGCGTCGAATTGACTGTGTTTCGCCGGCCGGAGGTAGCGATTGTCGCGACCGGAGATGAACTCGTGGAGGTTGCAGAGAGGCCGGAGCCGCAACAGATTCGCAACTCCAACAGCTATGCGATTGCGGCGATGGTCGCTGCGGCCGGTGGGCATCCGCGGAGGCTTGCGATTGCGCGGGATCTGCGCGAGGAGATTCGTGCCCGCATCCAGGAAGGCCGGGCGGCTGGTTTACTCGTGTTCTCAGGCGGAGTCTCGATGGGCGACTACGACCTTGTGGAGGAGGTCCTTACCGAGTTTGGCGCCGAGTTCCTGTTTACCGGCGTCAGAATGCAGCCCGGCAAGCCAGTCGTCTGCGGCCGTCTGCCCCGGATGGAGCATGCCGGCGGCGTCTGGGCGGAGTGTCCGTTCTTCGGTCTGCCGGGTAATCCCATCTCGACGCAGGTCACGTTCCAGTGCTTTGCGGAGCCGTTTGTGCGGGCGCTGGCGGGCGAAGGCTGGGTCGGACCCCGGTGGGTCCAGGCGACGCTCGGCGAATCCGTCAGGGCAAAAGGAAACATGACGAGGTTGCTCCCGGCATGGATGGAAGATGTCAAAATTCGCCTCGTGGGGTGGCAGGGGTCCGGCGATCTGGCCGCGAATGCTCGCGCGAACTGTTATGCGGAGCTGCTGCCGGACATGAGCTACGATGTCGGCGATGTCATTCGGGTACTGTTGCGCTAGGAGATTGATGAGCAAGCTATCGCATTTCAACGAGGCTGGCCAGGCCCACATGGTCGACGTAAGCGCCAAGGCCCAGACCCGCCGGGAGGCCGTCGCCGCCGCCTTCGTCGAGCTTTCCGACGCCGTGCTGGCCGCGCTACCCGAAAATCCGAAGGGAAATCCGCTGGAGGTCGCACGATTCGCGGGCATTCAGGCGGCCAAGCAGACCTCTTCGCTGATTCCCATGTGTCATCCGCTGGCGCTTAGCTTCGTGGACGTGCAGGCGACCGTCGTACCCGGTGGCGTGCAGATTGAAGCCATGGCGGCAACCGTAGCGGAGACCGGAGTCGAGATGGAGGCGATGGTAGCGGCGTCCGTCGCAGCGCTCACCATATATGACATGACGAAGGCGCTGGACAAGGGCATCCGCATCCGCGAAGTGGTCCTGCTGCGCAAGAGCGGCGGCAAGAACGGGGACTACATTCGGGGTTAGTGCGTATGGGCGCCTAACGCGTCACCAGGCGGCCCGAGACCTGGTTATAGACGTCCTTGGGAAGAATCTGGCGCTTGCGCAGTTCAGCAGGGTCCGCGTATGGCCGGTGGGCGATGATGCCCATTGCCATAGCGTGCGTGACGCTGGGTAGCGCCTCAAGGTCAGCTCGCGAAGCGGTGTTGATGTCGATTGCATCGTGGGTCGTATCGCGCTTCAGTCCGTCGCGAATTCCCTCTGCCGCGGCCTTGACGTTATTTTTAATGGTGTACGTGGCGGCGGCGGTATCGCGGCGCACCTGGTCCTGATTACGCGGACTATCGGTGCAACCGGTAAGGACGCCAAGCAAAACGATTCCGAGAGCGGCCAAGGGATATTTCATAGGCAATGAGATGCAAACGCCGAGGAATCAGGTTGCGGAGGCCAATGTGACTGCAAAAAAGTTGTCAGGATCCTGAAAGGTGCGTAGCGCGGTAAAGCCTGACGGCACAAGCATCGCGTCGATTGTCTCTGCGGTGAACTTGTAGCTGTTCTCCGTGTGGATCGTCTCGCCCTGGGCAAGTTGCAGTTTGAGAGCGGGTCCAGAGGAGTTCGCGGGCAGGTGCACCGTTTGTCTTGTGAGCGACTCCAGATGCATCTCGATGCGCGACTCGGATGC
Source organism: Rhodanobacteraceae bacterium (assembly GCA_043749265.1). Classification (GTDB taxonomy): domain Bacteria; phylum Acidobacteriota; class Terriglobia; order Terriglobales; family Acidobacteriaceae; genus Edaphobacter. The sequence continues at coordinate 4,096 of JAYVDT010000368.1, forward strand.
ATTCCAGCGAGCCTGATGGCGGAAGCCGTCGGCGGCAAAATTAGCGCTCAGATCACGATTGAGCCGCGTCAGGATGTTGCGATTGAAGGCCGCGGTAACTCCCTGGGCGTCGTCATACGCTGCGAGCAGCGCCGCGACAG
>JAYVDT010000369.1:0-13300 GCA_043749265.1 Rhodanobacteraceae bacterium
CATCTGCCGACAGCATGCCATTGATGACAAGAGTTCCGCCATGGAAGGCGAGACTGGATAGCGTCACCTTCCTGTTCGCGTCGGCAGAGCCTGAGACCGTGAATGAGTCGGACGGAGCGATGCACGCACCAGTCGTTATGGTATGAAAGATGCCAATCATGCTGGCGCTGGAACCGGTAAGTTCGCCAGAAATGCCTCCGAGGCGATTCGAGTTAACAGCCGGCGACGAAATCTGCCAGTTACCCGCCACCGTAATCGCCTGCAAATTGGCAGCTTGCGGAGACAACGCGCCCGAACATCCGAGGAGAAAGGGAAAAAAGCTCGACGCGGTGATTGTGCAGCGGACGAGGCGGAAGAAGGTCATGATGACTCCAAAAACGGGGGAATTCCCCATGCAATGTCTGGAGTATCGACATTTCATTCGTTTTGTGTAATTCCTCAAAAGTGCCATGCTGGCGGGGAATGAGTGATGCTTGTAAAAGTTCAGAACGACAAGGTTTGTGCGATCCGGAAGGTTTTAGTGGCAAGCCTAAAAACCCCAAGTCTCATAATCGAGGCCTGGGGTTTCAGGTGTTGCGAGGTGGGGCTGGGGCTTAGTACATGCCATCCATGCCGCCGCCGCCGCCACCGTGGCTGTGTCCGCCGCCCGATTCCTTCTTCTCCGGAATCTCGGAAATCATGGCTTCGGTGGTGAGCATGAGACCTGCGATGGATGCCGCGTTCTGCAGAGCAGTGCGGGTCACCTTGGTCGGGTCGATGACGCCAGCAGCAACGAGATCCTCGTAGACATTGGTTCCGGCGTTGTAGCCGAAGTTGGTGTCCTTGGACTCGTGGATCTTGCCGATGACAACTGCACCCTCTTCGCCGGCGTTCATGACGATCATGCGCAAGGGCTCTTCGATGGCGCGACGGATGATGTTTGCACCGATCTTCTCATCGCCCTCGAGGGTCTTGATGAGATCGTCGACCGCAGCAGCGCAACGGATAAGAGCGACGCCGCCGCCGGGGACGATGCCTTCCTCAACTGCAGCGCGTGTGGCGTGCATGGCATCTTCGACGCGGGCCTTCTTTTCCTTCATCTCGGTTTCGGTAGCAGCACCGACCTTGATGACAGCTACTCCACCAACCAACTTCGCAAGACGCTCCTGAAGCTTCTCACGGTCGTAGTCGGAGGTGGTCTTTTCGACCTGGGCGCGAATCTCCTTCACGCGGCCTTCGATCTTGGAGTTCTCTCCGCCGCCGTCGACGATGGTCGTGTTGTCCTTGTCGATGGTTACGCGCTTCGCGGTGCCGAGATCTTCGATCTTGACGCCTTCAAGCTTGATACCGAGATCTTCCGTGATAGCCTTACCACCGGTGAGGGTAGCAATGTCTTCCAGCATCGCCTTGCGACGATCGCCGAAGCCGGGTGCCTTCACAGCAGCAACATTCAAGGTGCCACGCAGCTTGTTGACAACCAGGGTCGCGAGCGCTTCGCCGTCCACGTCTTCAGCAATGATGACAAGGGGCTTGGCGGTGCGGGCGATCTGCTCAAGGAGAGGAAGCAGGTCCTTCATGGACGAGATCTTCTTCTCGTAGATGAGGATGTAGGGGTTCTCGAGGGCAACTTCCATACGCTCTGCGTCGGTGACGAAGTAGGGCGAGAGGTAGCCGCGATCGAACTGCATGCCTTCGACGACGTCGAGTTGCGTCTCCATCGTGCGGGACTCTTCGACGGTGATGACGCCATCCTTACCGACCTTGTTCATGGCGGCGGCGATGATGGTGCCGATTTGCGAGTCAGAGTTGGCGGAGATAGTGCCGACCTGGGCAATCATGTCGCCGGAGACAGGCTTCGAAAACTTGCTGAGTGCTCCGCCCTGAACGATGCCATGCTCATCGCGCTTGCCGATGATAGCTTCGACGGCTTTGTCGATGCCGCGCTTGAGTGCCATCGGGTTTGCGCCGGCGGCAACAGTCTTGACGCCTTCACGGTAGATGGCCTGGGCGAGAACAGTGGCGGTCGTGGTGCCGTCGCCGGCTACGTCGGAGGTCTTGGAGGCAACTTCACGGACCATCTGGGCGCCCATGTTCTCGAGCGCGTTCTCCAGCTCGATCTCCTTGGCAACCGTAACGCCGTCCTTGGTGATGGTGGGGGAGCCGAACTTCTTTTCAATAACAACATTACGGCCCTTGGGGCCAAGGGTGACCTTGACCGCGTTGGCGAGGATGTTGACGCCGCGGAGGATTGCCTGGCGCGAATCTTCTCCGTGCAGAATCTGTTTTGCCATGATGCTTTGCTCCATGTGCCGGCGAACCGGCTTAGAAAGTCCTGAAATTTGGTAGTCTGCCGAGTCCCTCAACTTGTTGAGGGAGCCCTCCAGAACGGTTCGAAGAACTTATTTGCTGACGATTCCGAGAACTTCTTCTTCGCGCATGATCAGGAAGTCTTCGCCGTCAAGCTTGATCTCGGTGCCGGAGTACTTGCCAAACAGAATGTTGTCGCCTGCTTTCACATCGAGGGGAAAGGTCTTGCCTTCATCGTTGGACTTACCCTTGCCGACGGAGATCACCTCACCCTGCATGGGCTTTTCTTTTGCGGAATCCGGAATGATGATGCCTCCACGCATGGTTTCGCCTTCTTCGGTACGGCGAACGAGGATGCGATCATGAAGCGGCGTAAACTTTGTTGTTGCCATAACTTACATCTCCTTGGTGACGCAGTCGTTGAGGTCCGGTGCGAACGGGTTAGCACTCGCGCCCCTCGATTGCTAACCTTATCCGGGTGGAAAGGGCTTGTCAACCCTCGGAATGAGAAATGTGAGTGAATTGCGCGCAGATTCGTCGTTGCTAGGCGAAGTATGGGGATTCAATCCGAAATCGACTTCGCAGAGGGAAAGGACGTAGACTCGTACGTATGACCGTGCGCCGTTTGACTGCTTTTGCCATTGCCCTTACTTTGAATCTGACCGCCGTTTCGTTTGCCAATTCGCAGGAGACCAAATCTCGGCGTGGGCGCAAGTACAAAGCCCCGGCCGCAACCTCGCATCTTGAAGTACTGGTGTTGCGAGAAAACAATGGCAAGCCCCTCACAAATGCCGCCGTGATTTTCCATCCGATCAAGGATGGCAAGGAGGAGGGCAACCTGGAAGTGAAGACCAATGCCGATGGCAAGGCGATTATCGACATCATCCCGACTGGATCGAACGTTGGCGTGCAGGTTATTGCAGATGGATTTGCGACGTATGCAGGTGACTATCTTATAAATGAATCCTCGCGCGACATCGTTATCAAAATGTTGAAGCCGCAGGCCCAGATTTCAACCTACGAAGAGACACATGGCAAGGCGTCGGATCGTCCAGTAGGCGTGCAGGAGCCGCGCAGGCCTTCAACTTCGCCGGTGGTGCAGGCTCCGCAGCCCACGAACCGCACGAGTGATCCGAATCCTCTGGCGCCGGTGAGTCCGAATGCTACGCCGGGAAACTCCCAGAATCGGACCCCGCAATAGCTCGTGACCCCTCCCCACCCAAGCCCTCTGCGCGGGCAAACTGCGCTGATTACTGGCGCCGCCAAAAGAATTGGCCGGGCAATTGCGCTCGCGTATGCAAATGCAGGCGCGGACATCGCGATCACTTACAGGAAGTCAAGTGCTGAGGCGGAAGAGACGCTACAGGAACTGAAAAGCTTGGGCATAAAAGGCTCGGCGCATCGGTGCGACCTGGACGATGCTGCGGCGATTAAACAGGCTGTGGCGAACGTGGTCATGGATCATGGCCGCTTGGATCTGCTGGTCAATAACGCAGGGAAATTCGCTTCATCGGCGCTGGAAGATATCACTGCGGACGAATGGGATTCGATGTTTGCGGCCAATACTCGAGGGCCGTTCCTTATGGCGCAGGCGGCGTTTCCGCATCTGCGGGCCGCGCGGGGAAGAGTTGTTAATATCGGGTCGCTGGGCGGGATTCATCCGTGGGCGACACATGGACATTACTGCACGTCCAAAGCGGCGCTGCACATGCTGTCGAAGACAATGGCGAAGGCGTGGGCGCCGGAGATCAGCGTGAACTGCATTGCGCCCGGGATGATCGTACAGGGTGAAGTGGGAGCGGCGTATCAGTCGTTCGCCGATAAGACACCGATGAAACGGAATGGTACGGCGGCCGATGTCGCGCAGGCGGCGCTGTTCTTTGCGACTGGCCCGCACTTTATTACCGGGCAGTTGCTCGCAGTCGATGGTGGACTGGGATTGTAATTACGCTTTCAGACTGTCGAACATGCGGCTTAGCCAACCCTTGTCTTTGAACTCTTCATATAATTCAATGGGCTCTTCGAGAGGCTCGAATCGTTGGCCATCAAAGACGGCACGCGGATTGGTGGTGACGAGGGACTCGGCGTACTCCGCACCATATTTCCGCGCAACAATTTCACGAGCCTGGCTGAGGCGTGGGGGGCGCGAAGAGACATTATGAGCATCGGTGGCCAGAAAATGAACCCAGCGCTTGGCCAGGAGTTGGTGGGCCATTTTCTCAGCGGTCTTGCCCATTTTGCCGATGACGGAATCGCCCGTGACCTGGACGAGCACGCCGCCACGCATCCACTCGGCAAGACGAGATGGATCTGCCTGGAGGGTGGGATTGCGCTCGGGGTGCGTAAGCACGGGGGTTAGGCCGGCCAGTTGAAGCTCGTAGAATGTTTCGCTGAGGACGGCAGGAATACCGTAGTCGGGGATCTCGACCATGAGGTATCCCATTCCGTTGACGCTGAAACGGCCCGGGTCCGCCTTGGCATCCTGGATGTTGTCATAGGAGAGGTGGAAGTCGCAGCCCACGCCAACTTGTAGAGGGACCCGGTCGGCGTCGAGGCGGGCCTGGAGTTCGGCAACTTTCTGTGCGTTCACTTCAGGCAGAAAGGCAAACTGTCCGTTTGCGTGGGGAGTGCACACAACGTGCGTTACACCGTCTGTGGCCGACGCTTTGGCCATGGCGAGCGAAGTTTCGAAGTCCTTCGCCCCGTCGTCGAGTCCCCACAAAAGGTGATGATGAATGTCGACCATAGAAGCAAATCTCCTGTTACGGGGAGTGCCTGAGTTCAGGCACTCGGACTTGCAAAGAGTAACACTGGAGGCCCATGGGTTTCTTCAGCGGGTGAAAAATGCCAGGGACTCAGCCATGGATTTGAAGATGCGAAGGCCGTCCGCGGAGCCCAGAAGGGACTCACTGGAACGGTCGGGGTGGGGCATCATGCCGAGGACGTTGCGGCCTTCGTTGAGGATGCCTGCGATGTTTTCAAGGGAGCCATTGGCGTTGTGCTCGGCTTCGGTGGAGCCGTCGACGCTGGCGTAGCGAAAGGCGACGCGATCCTGGTTATTGAGCTCGGCAAGGGTCTTGGGGTCGCAGAAGTAGTTGCCTTCCATATGGCCGACGGGCATGCGGAGGATCTCGCTTTTGATGAGCCCATGGGTAAACGGTGAGTCAACCGTATCGACGCGAAGGTGTACCTGTTTGCAAATGTAGCGCTGACCAGCATTGCGCATGAGCGCGCCGGGGAGCAGGCCTGCTTCTGCGAGGATCTGGAAGCCATTGCAGATCCCCAGTACGAGGCCTCCAGCAGCGGCGAACTGCTTCACTGGCTGCATAATAGGCGCGAACTTGGCAATGGCGCCCGTGCGGAGATAATCACCGTAGGCAAAGCCGCCCGGGACGAGGATGGCATCGCAGCCCTGGAGGTCGGTTGAAGCATGCCAGAGCAGGGTGGCTTGCTCGCCAAGTACTTTGGAGACGACATTGAGAGTGTCGTGGTCGCAGTTAGAGCCGGGGAAGACGAGTACGCCAAATTTCATAAACTAAGTTTAACATCGAAGATAAGACGGCAGATCAACTCGGAACGGCACGGATCAGAACCAAGCCAAGCCATCACATTGCCCACTATCCTCTATTTTCCATGTCGATCCGCGGTCGTCTTGTCTTTCCTTACTCCAACCCAGCGATGATTTTGTCCTTGTCGTCTTCGTGGCCGATAGGTACGTAAATGCAATAACCCCTCGGTGGGGCGGGAAACTCGGCGTTGCCTTCGGCGTCGGTAGTGCGCTCGTCGGGGTGGGCGTCGTTGTGACCGTCCCATGCGATAGGCGCGAAGCGCTGATTGGGCCATTTGGTCTTAACCGAGGTACCAGACCACCGATCGCCCAGATTGTTAAGGACGTAGACCAGGCCTGGCTGCTCGATCTTGTTATCTTGCCACCCAATACGTTGCATAATATACAGGTCGGGGTCGGCGTGGAGGATCTGCGAATCACCGCCGGCGTACTTGTGGTGCACCTCAACGAGGGCGTTGATGCCGTTAGGCGTGTTTGGACGCGCGAGGCCATTGTTGTAGTAGTCATACCAGAAGATGCACGGATAGCCTTCATGAATCAGAATGAACGAGTAGGCCATCAGCTTGTCGTTCTCGATGGTGTCAGCACCCATGTCGTGGTTGTCGACAAAGGTAGCGGCGTGAGCGGGACGCTTCATCACCACGGTTCCGCCATCTGTAAGCTCGCGCAGGTCAAAGCTGGGATGGTCGCAGACGCTCTTGAGCTTGTAGCGAAGCGGAAAGTCGAAGGCCGCAATCTGGTTGTCGGTATAGCGATTGGCCTTCTCGAGCCAGGTGTCGATGTCGTCTCCACCGGACCAGAGTTCGGCGACGACGTAGGGCATGAAGTCGTTACTATCGGCCTTCTGGTAGCGGTACTTGGAGAGCAGGCTGATCATCCAGCTCCCATACCCCTTGACGAAGTCAAAGCGGAAGCCATCAAAGTCGAGGTCTTCTATCAGCATGCGAGCGTAGTCGAACATGGCTTCATAGACTTTGGGGTTGCTGTGGCAGAGGTGCGGAAAGCCAGCAAAGTTTTCGCCCACAATCATGTCGCGTTCGAAGCGGCTCGGGTGAAATGAATTCCAGTCGCGGGGAAAGCGGCCACTCTTGGGATTGAATTTGGTCCAGCGGGTTTCGCCGTCCAGAGGGTTCACTTCTTCTTCGTCAGCGCCCGAGTTATGGTTGATGACCATGTCGGCATAGACGCCGATCGAGTTCTCGTGACACTTCTTGATAAGCGCTTCGAGTTCCGCGCGGTTGCCATAGAGGGTTTTGACGCCGCCCTTTTGGTCGAAGTCGCCAAGGTCGAAGAAGTCGTATGGGTCGTATCCTACAGAGCGGTGGTCTGCTGCTTTGTTGACGGGTGGCAGCCACAGCGCGCTGATGCCTGCTTTGCCAAGTTCTTCTACGTGATCTGCGAGGTTATTCCACCATTCGTGCTCCTTGTTTTCAGCTTGAGGTGCGTCCCAGTAAAACGCCTGCATCATAACGGCCATCTGATTTCTCCAAACCGGCAGGATTCGACGGAGAGTTTCCGCGCGTTGAACGTCTTGCGCAGGCATACCTCGACCCGAGTAGCTAAGCCGGCGTGGCTTGTGCGGTTATCTTTACTGTGATGCAGCATCAAATCGTTGAGTTGGACTGAGCAACGGGGGGCAAAATGACGTTACAACCACCACCAAAACCGACAGCCATTTCGCAAGCAACGCAAGCTGGGGTAGAAGTAAAAACTGGCCGACAGCCTTCGCCGATGAGAACCGCTGGTGGGGCGCTGGTGAACTGGTGGCGCGCGGTGACGCTCGATATGCTGATCGTCGGGATCTTGTGGTTGGTTGGTCTTGAGATCCTCCGGGTGCCGTGGGCCCCGCTGTGGGCACTCCTTGGCGCAGTCTTCCAACTGGTTCCGGGGGTTGGCGGGATGCTGGCCGTAGCGGGCCCGGCGATTGCGACGATGCTCTCCAGAGAAGATGACGTCTTCTTCCGTCTCTGCATGGTGCTTGGGCTTTATGCAATCATTGCGGTGCTGGAAGGGCTGGTGATCGGCCCGTATATTCTGCACAAAACGACACTTGTGCCGTGGTGGGCCTCGCTAATGGGCCCGGTTGTGCTCGGTTTGCTGATTCCGCCATGGGGTGTGTTGATCGCTCCGCCGCTGCTAGCCGTCTTCTTTGCGCTTCGACGCCGGAAGCACCAACTAATAAAGTGAAGAGCTGGCGCGACATCGACCCGTGTGGTGACCTTTACCCGGGTTTTGCTGGACCAATATGCATGCTTTACTGTTATAACGGTATATACGGTGGCTTTGTCGTGCCGTGCAAACAGGAACATCAAAGTGGGGACCACGCAATGTCTGAAGCAGCTGCCGCAACTACGTCCAAACCTCGTGTGCTCGTGGCCGATGATGAACAGGTAATCGCCAACACTCTTGCGATCATTCTTAACCAGGCTGGCTTTGAGGCGCGTGCGGTTTATAGCGGCGAAAAGGCAATTGAATCATTGGATACGTTCGAGCCCGACATGCTTATTTCCGACGTCATTATGACCGGAATGACCGGGATTGAGGCCGCGATCGCCACGCGTGCGAAGCGTCCAAGCTGCAAGATTCTACTGTTCTCCGGCCAAGCCGCCACAGCAGACCTGCTTGAAAAAGCTCGTGCGCAGGGCCATGAGTTTGAGATCCTGGCCAAACCAGTGCATCCAACTGATCTGCTTGCCAAACTGCGTCGACAGTCGTAGCCAGGGTGACGGATCGAGGCTCAATCGCCACACAGCGATTGACCGTCTCGCTTTTAGAGTTACGCGATCAGATCTTTTCTCTCTCGACCGTGCGCCGGCGCTCCTTGACTCTGACCGCCGGCGTTCCTGCGTATACCGTCCAAGGCTCCAGGTTTCGAGTGGCGACGGAGGCGAGGCCGAGCACGGCGCCCTCGCCGATATTGACACCCGGTCCAACGCAGGCACGTGCACAGACCCAGGCATATGGGCCAATCTCCATGGCGTAGGTCAGGAGAGGAAAGGCTGCATCGTCAAAGTCGTGCGTGGCACCGCAGATGTACGCACCTTGCGAGAGGATGGCGTGGGAGCCCAGATGAATTGGCGCCGGATTGTAGATCTCGACGCCATCACCAGCCGTCACCTGGTCGGCGCAGATGAGATTCCAGGGCGAGTGGACCTTTGAACCAGGGTAGAAGTGGCAGTTTGGACCCATCTTGGCGCCGAACAAGCGCAGCAGCATGGCGCGCCAGGAGTGGAATGGGCGCGGAGACGTGCGGTACAAGAGCAGCCAAGTGATGTTCCAGATGAGTCGTTGCAAGCGATTCTTGAACGAAAACGCAGGGCGAAGATAGGGATCGTCCGCAGTTTCCGGAGAGATATTATCTGCCGAATTGTAGTAGGTTTGTCGAGACATCGAATCCCTTTCTGCGCGAAGTTACCCTGCGATTGTGGCTACTTTCTCAAAAGCGAAGTTGCGGTTGGCTTCTGCCGAGTTGCTGTGGCGTTCTCAAAAAGCCGGATAATAGTGACCGCGTTCTTCTTCATGTCGTAACGTGTGTTGAAGGTGTTCAGCGCCTGTCTGCCCATGGCTTCGCGCTCAGGGACTGACATTTCCATCCACTTCCGAACCAGGTTGTCAGTGCCTTCCTGGGTATCGATCTCCATCAGACCGGCCTTGTCTTCGGCTATCTCCGGAGCGATATTGACCTTGTCGCATAGGAGTACGGGGCGTCCGCAGCCTAGGGATTCAGCAACGGCGATACCGAAGTTTTCCTGATGCGAAGGCAGAATAAACACCTCGCTGGCGAAGAAGGCACCCCACTTTGCGTCGCCTTTGATCATGCCGGGCCAGTGTACGCGGTTATTGAGGCCGGCGGCAGCCACGATCTCTTTCAATCCAGCGCTCCACGCCTGCTGGTCCGGACCGGCCATCATCAGATGGAGGTCTGGATCCTGCGCCGCGTGCTTGGCAAACGCACGGATAAGCAGGTCGCAACCCTTCTTGCGATGGATGCGGCCTAGAAAAAGCATGAAGCGCTTGCCACGCATCTCCGGAAACTGGCCGAAGAAGGCTTCGCACAGCGTATCACCATCCTTGGGTGGGCGGTCTGCTCCGTAGGGAACGACGAGGCCGTGCCACTTGTGCAGCCAGAAGCTTTGCTCGGCGAGCCTGCTCTCTTCTTTCGTGGTGAAGAGGACTCTGTAGGCGTCGCGCAATACCCAGTACTCGGCTGCAAGCCAGTAGAGCCACTTCTTCGCGTGCTTCATGGGGAAGGCGTGCTTGAAGTAGGGGTCCAGCATGCCGTGAGAGAAAACGACGTAGGGCTTGCGGCCGCGGAGCGCCAGCCATGCGGCTAATCCGCAGTACTGCCAAAGGCCATTGACGACGACACCATCGAAGCGATCACGATTATCGCGGAGCCAGGAGTAGAGCTTCTTATTGAATCCGTAGGTCGTCTTGTTGGGCCCCAGGGCGTGGACGGGAAAGGGAATGTCCTGGTAGAACGTGTTGTCGGGGCTATCCAGGGTGACGACTTCGCCGGTGTAGCCGATCGGGCCAAAGCTGAGCAAGACACGAACGGACTCCGAAGGGCCGCCTGCAGCCGGATCCAGCGTTCCAATGATGTGAAGAATTCTCATGAGTCTCACTTGTTTATCTCGTTACGAACTCTGGTTCGTAATTGGTACGCTCGAAAGGCGTAGCTGCTGCTCAAGGCTTCTTTTTCTTTGCCAGCAAGCCGAGTGCACCCTGGATGAAGAGGCCTGCGATGCGGTCTGAGGCGTGGATGGGACCAAGGCTGCCAGAGATTTCTGCCGCCCTCTGACGCAGTGCCGGGTCATTGACAAGGTCAGTCAGTATGTTTGCAAGCGCGAGTTCGTCGCCATAGGGGAAGACCCATCCGTTGCGGCCAATCTGTAGGTCATCTGACGGTCCTGTGCTGCCGATTCGATCAGAAGCGACAAGAGGCAGGCTGCAATAGATAGCCTCGCTGACGGCGAGCGGGTGCGGATCGTAGCCGGAGGGATGCGCGTAGATGTCCGCGGCAACATAGTAGTCCGGCAGTTCCTCGACGCCGATAAATCCAAGCAGGCGAACGGACGGGCCGAAGAGCTTGATTTGGGCTTCGAGACTGGCCCGTTCGGAACCGTCACCCGCGATGAGAAGGGTGACCGGATGCGAGACTTGTTTGAGCGTCTCGGCAAAGGCGCGGATCATGTAGCCCTGGCCCTTATCGAGGATCAACTTGCCTACATTGAGCACGACGACTTCGTCGGCTGCGATGCCTAAGCGTTGGCGTAACGTCCGGCGGACCTCGTCGCGATGTGCAAGCACTTGATCATACGCGGCGCTGTCGATCGAGAAGGGGACACGCAGGAATCGGTCGCGGCCTACGCCGTAGTGTTCGAAATACTCTTCATTAGCGTCACCCACGGTAAGGAAGAGATCGACGTTGCGAAAAGTCCGTGGGAGCATAAGCCGTTTGGCGAGCCTGACATAAAGCGGCCGCGGCTTGCGAAGTTCGCTGTCCGTTGTCATCATCACGGGGACTTGAGCGCCCTTCGCCCAATTCATCGCCTGTTTGAGATAAGGCTGGTGGTAGCCGTGGAGGTACACGACATCAGGAGCGAAACGACGCAGTTCTCCAACGACGGCCTCCGCCCGTCCCAATTCGGAGGCGATGATGACGGTGGAGGGAAAGCCGGCGATGATGTTGTCCTGCCATTTGACCACGCGGTTGAAGTCCTTATCGAAACGAGCGGCCGGGCCGGCCTCCGCGAAGATGACGAGCAGCTCAACTCGTCCGTCCGCAACAATGCGCCGATACATGGGGCAGAAGTGCTGGATCGGATGCGAGACGACGATGGCTACCCGAGGGCGTTCACTCTTCGCCGCTGTCACTGTGCTCGCACGCGTATCGACAGATCGGGCGAATTGGTTTTGGATTGCCAGGTTCCGGCTCCTCTGATAGTTTCTATCGCGGCTCTGAACCCGCTTACTTGGGAAAACTAGGGGTGCAGTCCAATGATCAGGATGGAGGCGATACCCGACAAAGTCCCGATACCACCCGACTTGATAGCGGCCTTCAAGGCGTTCGACGGTAGGAAGATGATGTCATCTGCCTGGAGGATTGGATCTGGAGCCGTACCGCGCATGACCTTGGAGATATCGACCTTCACCAGTTTGCGCTCAAGACCAACGGTCCGAATGATGCGCAGGTCGTCAAACTTTCCTTCGTAACCCGGACCGCCACTGAGAGCAGTGGCCTCGAGAAGTGTGAGGGGAGAGGTTTGCTGCAGAGGGATAGCACCTTGCAGTTTGAAGGCTCCTACAACGTATACAACCCCGACACGAGAGATCAAGATGGTGTCGCGTGGCATGATGCGAATGTTGGCCTGAGCGCTTTGCGTTGGGTCGGTACCAAGATCTACGACGATGGGCTTCTCGACGCCAGGACGCAGAATGGTGACGACGTGGCTGGCCGTCGGAGGCAGGGAACCGGCAGCCGCGAGAACTTCCAGCAAGCGGCGGTCACCGTTGACGGGAACGACGGCGTGAAGTTCACCGCCGACCGTAGCGAACTGGCCGACGGACTCTGCAACTTGGACCGATACCTGCGGGTTTTTGTACATCCCGGCATTCTGCAGGCGCTCGGCAATGAGATCCTGGGAGCGAATAACGGTCAGACCCGCAACAGGGACCACGCCGATCAGCGGCAGCGAAATAGTGCCTACACCACTGACGCGAACCGGAGGTGAGAACTCAGGCTGGCCAAAGATTTTGACTACGAGCACATCGCCCGGGTTGATCTCCTGATCCGGCGCACTCGGGCTAAGGATGGCGGGATCGGCAGTTGGGGTGACAGCCACGTTTGCAGCAGGAGGCACGTTGAGTCTAGGCCCGGTGAATTGAGCCTCCATGCTTGCGCTGGCCAGAAGTGCAACTACGGCAACCATCGAGCCTGCGAGAGTCTTTGATCCAAATATCACTTTACCTCTCATCGGTGGTCTCTTTTCTTCGTGCTCCCGTTTGAAGAGTTTTCCTTGGATTCCCAGCCCGCAGGATCGAGACTGGAATAGGAGTAGCCGGAATATCCGTAGTAGCCGTAGTACTCCGGAGCATTTAGGTCGACCGCATTGAGTACGACTCCTGCCATCGGAGCGCCCGACCGTACCAGCAAATCTCTGCCGCGCCGGACGACATGCTTGCTCGACTTGCCGTGGCGGACAACGAGAACAACTGCGTCCACCAAGCGTGACAGCAGAACGCCGTCTGTTACGGAGAGGACCGGTGGTGAATCGAAGACGATGTGGCTGTAGAGGCCGTTGGCGTGTTCCAGCACATCGGCCATGGTTGAAGAGCTGAGCATCTCAGTCGGGAAGGGAGGAACCGGGCCGCTCGCAAGAATATCCAGCCCGGGAACTTCTTTGACGGTCTGGATCGCCTGTTCAAGTGAAGTCTGACCGCTGA
>JAYVDT010000370.1:0-13284 GCA_043749265.1 Rhodanobacteraceae bacterium
GCCCCGGACCGTCTCGATGACCTGCTCCAACTCGTATGAAGCAAGCACCGCCCGCGCGCCGCCCAACTTCTTGCGCAGGTAGTTGACATAGACATCCACCACATTCGTGCCCGCTTCTGGAGACATCTGCCAGACCTCACGAAGTAATTCACTCCGTGTGCAGGTCCTGCCGCGCGCCTGCATCAGGTACTCGAGCAGTGCAAACTCCTTGGCCGTCAACTCAACCGCCTGTCCCGCGCGACTGACCTTGCGCTCCATCCGGTTCAACTCCACTCCACCAACCCGCAAGGTGGGATCAGCAAACTGTACTCGCCGTCTCAAGAGCGCTCGGCATCGTGCCAATAGTTCGCTTAGGCTGAACGGCTTCAACAGGCAGTCGTCGGCACCCAGATCCAGACAACGTACCCGATTCTCAATCCCATTTCGACCCGTCAGGACCAGCACGGACGTGCTGCTAAACCGGCCCTGCATCTCTTCCAGAACCTGCACACCATCCTTCCGCGGCAGGCTCAGGTCTAGGACCATCAAGTCCGGCCGATGTTCCAGCGCATATTGCAGACCTGACTCGCCGTCCCCCACAAGTACCACTTCATGCCCTTCAAACCTCAAACCCTTTTGCAGGTATAGCCCCAAAGCAGCATCGTCTTCCACGATTAAAATCCGCATTGCAATCCCCCTTTATTGGTAATCCTAAAATCCCATCTTTTGTTGCGTACGATTCGTTACTTTTGGTGTCTCTGTGCATTACCTTCAGGCGACGACCCTGCGCAACGCAAGGAATGAGTTTGTTTCCGGCGAGCAATAGTCCCGATTGGGGAACGCGTCCCTATTTGCAAATTCCAACATTGCTAATTCGTGCAACTTTCCGGCCATGAGGGTGAAAACCCGAAAGTGAGTGCGCGAAGGCAAGGCGAAGATCGCCATTGCGGATCGCGAATAAAGTTAGTTATTGCACTTCGCTTTTTATTCGCTACAATTGGCCCATGGCAATTACGCGGCGGCAAAAAGAAGTAATCGACTTCCTCTCCGGCTTCACGCAGAAGAACGGCTACTCCCCCTCGTACGAAGAGATTGCGACGGGGCTCGGACTGAACTCTCTGGCCACAGTCCACAAGCACATCACCAATCTGCAAAACAAAGGCTTGCTGCAGCGCGCCCATAACCGCAGCCGGTCCATCGACGTGCTCCCCGTCCGCAGCTCAAAAAAGGGTTTTGATCGCCTTCCCCTTCTGGGACGCATCGCAGCCGGCAAGCCGGTTGAGGCTATCGAGACCGCCGAGTCGATCTCTCTGGGAGACATTATCGGTAACCGGGAAGTGTTCGCCCTCGAGGTCCGTGGCGACTCCATGCGCGATGAGCACATCGTATCCGGCGATTACGTCCTCGTTGAGCGCACTCGGACCGCTCGAGAAGGAGAAATCGTTGTCGCTCTGATCGACGGGGCGGACGCAACCCTCAAGCGGTTTTACCGTGAAGGCTCCATGATTCGCCTCCAGCCGTCCAATGCCGAGATGGCTCCGATTTACGCTCCTGCGGCCAATGTGAGCATTCAAGGCAAAGTGCTGGGTGTGCTGCGCAAGTACTCGTAAATTCTCTTTTTCCACGCTACGGAACAAATCAAGGCTTCTTTCCGTACACCTCAGTGCCGTAACACTTTGCGCCGGCGGACGATACCGGCTCACTTTGGTGCATAAAGGAGTCCCATGATTTTCCGTATCCTCTTCGTCGCCGCCCTCATAACCACTGCCGCGCACGCCGACTTCGATCGCCACATTTCAGTGTCCGAGCAGGCGGACTTATTTGTCTCCACTGGCTCTGGCCACATTCACATCTTCTCCGGCTCAGATAACGAAATCCATGTGAAAGCTCACGTCTACGCGGGTTGGAATGCTGGCGGCGATATTCAGGATCGCGTCCGGCGCGTCTCCGATAATCCGCCCATCCAGCAGTCCGGCAACACAATCCACGTTGGTGATACGTCCAACGAAGACCGGCAACTCTACAAAAATATCAGCATTGATTACGAGATCTCTGCACCTCGCGCCGTCGCGCTGAACTTGCGGAGTGGTTCGGGCGATATCGATGTAGATAACGTCGGGCGCTTCCTCAAAGCTGAAACCGGTTCAGGATCAGTCAAAGCGCGTGGCATCGCAGGACCTGCTGACCTTCACTCCGGCTCAGGAGACATTGAACTACAAGAGCAAGGATCAGGCGATGTCAAAGCCTCGACGGGCTCAGGCTCCGTCAGGATCAACGGACTCTCCGGTTCCCTTACAGCCCGCACGGGTTCCGGTGACATCGAAGCCAATGGCAACCTGACAGGACCAGCTCGTTTACAGTCTGGATCCGGTTCGATCCACCTACACCTGGGACGCGATGCGCGCTATAACGTGGACGCATCAACCGGTTCCGGCAGCATTCGCGTACCTGGCTCTACGAGTTCAGACCGCCATCACCTCTCTGCTCCTGTCAATGGGGGCGGGCCCGTCCTCGAGGCCCACACCGGTTCAGGCGACATAGAAATCAATTAGCAGAGCGCGCTGTTTACGGCAATTGCCAGACGCGAGCGAACACCTCGGTCATCTTCGATACCATGGAGAGATGGCGTTATTCACTCCCCGGCTACTCGTCTTTGACCTTGATGGCACGCTGATCGATTCCCGCATTGACCTTTGCAACTCAGTCAATGCGATGCTTTCGCACTTTGGCAAGTACACCTTGGCGGAGCCCACAATCGCTTCGTACATCGGCGATGGGGCCTCGACGCTGGTCCGCCGGGCCCTCGCCCACGCCCACCTGGTCGCCGACGAGCCCGATCCCCACGACGATACGTTTATCGTGGAAGCGACAAGCTGGTTCATCGACTGGTATCGCGTCCACAAGCTCGATTACACCTACGTTTATCCGGGTGTCCTCGAGTCGCTTTCGCTCATTCGTGAGAGGCACCCGGCGCTACCCATAGCAGTGCTAACCAACAAGCCTGTCCACCCATCGCGGGATATCTGCCGGCACTTTAATCTCGACCGCTATTTTTACCAGATATATGGTGGCAGCTCGTTTGAGACCAAGAAACCGAATCCCGAGGGGCTGCTTACGCTCATCGCGGAGGCCGAGAGGCTTACCTCTACTCTCATCTTGCCATCGGAGACTGTGATGATTGGAGACTCGCATGTGGACGTTGAGACTGCTCGCGCTTGTGGTGTCCGGAGCCTGGGCTGCACGTTTGGGCTATCGTCGCAAAGCCTGGCTGCAGCCGGTCCGGACATGTCGGTGGACCATGCCAGCGATTGGCCTCGCGTGCTCAATCTGCTCTAGCTAGTTTTTCAGGCCTAATGCAGTGACAATGGCTGGATCAATTACGGTTCCGTCGGGCCCTTTGGTCACCAGGCCGAAACTATCCTGGTACTCCCACATGGACCAACCAATGTGTTTGGATTCAAGTGCCGTTCTTACATCGCTGATCCACGTGGCTCGCGCGTGAGGGTCGGAAAACTTCTTGAAGACGCCGAATTCTCCGCAATAGACGGGTACACCGCGACGCTGGGCCCAGTCTGACATAGTGCCGATCTCAGCGCTGAGACGTGACTTATCCCAGCGTTCGAGACCGTAACGCTGCACCTTGAGTCGGACTCGTTCGTCCTGCTCCTGCGCCAGAATGGGCTGGATGTTTTCAGGCGTTGAAGGGTAGGGCACTCCGCGAAGATGGACCCAGCCCTGTGCGCCCCAGTTCGCGCCCTGATGGGTGAACCACATGGGGTCGTACTCGTGGAAGGTGTAGATGACATTATCGTCGCGAACCGGCTCCAGGGCGAGCAAGCTGTCGATCTTGGAGTACTGCGACGATGTTGCAAGAATGGTGTGGTAGGGCACCACTGCGCGGATACGTGCCACGGCGTGCGCCTGCAAGCCCTCCCAACGATTCAGGTTCTCCATCGTGGGCTCATTCATGATCTCGAAGAAGACCATCTTTGGATCTGTGGCAGCGAAGTGGGTTGCGAAGGAGGACCAGAAATCGAGGAAGCGGGCGGCGGAGTCGTCCCCCTTAGCCATAGAACTTTTAAAGCTTTCTTCTGGATGAATGTCAAGGATGACGGCCAGGCCTGCGGCAGTTAACTCCATGACGGTTCGATCAATTCTTGCGATGGGGTCAGGCTTCAGCATGCCACTTTGTGGATCCGCAATGATCCATTCCGGGTCGATGCTGAGACGAACGTGATCGAATCCAAGATTCTTGATCGTCTGAAAATCCTGCTTGTTTACGAAGTTGTCGAGGCGTAAAGGGGAAAAGTCCCTGGTCTGGGCGTACCACATGCCTAAATTGACGCCTCGACGGAGATGCTCCGCACGTTGGAATGCAGGGCTGTTGCCATGCTGAGCCTCGCACCTGCCAGCAAGCGTGAACCCGATGATAACGAGCGCAACTCCCCTTGCCCAAGCCTTCATTGAAATCTCCCCGCCGGTCCTTCGGCATGCCAAGTCTACTGGAGCGTTGTCTAGACTCAACATTCGTTTATAGGAGAAGGGGCTTTTTGTTGGTCATGAAGAATGGGAGGTAGACGAAAGATTTATTTTTCAAAGCCTCGATTCCAATGGCTGACAACACGAGTCTCGCGTTCCCAGCCGAGCACGCTCACGCTACCTGTTCCGAGTCCGAAGAATCGTCCTCCGCGTGCCTCCAGACCGATCCAACGGGCTGCTAGTATCCGAAGGATGTGGGCGTGGGCGAAGAGCGCTACCTTGCTATCGTCCGGGGCTCCAGCCAAGGCTTGAGAAATGACGGCATCCGCGCGGTCTCCAACCTGTTCTACCGTCTCTCCGCCTACGATTTCGCGAGTCCAGACTCCCCATAGCGGATCGTTATATTTGGCGCGCATCTCTTTGGTGGTCTTGCCTTCGCTTTCGCCGTAGTCCCATTCGTGCAGGCCTGCAACGACGACCGCGTGATCGCCGAATCCTGCAATGGCACAGGTCTCACGGGCACGACTCATAGGGCTGGTGAATACTTTTGTGAACTCAGCGCCCTTCAGGAACTCTCCAAGCTCTACGGCACGCTGTCGACCGTGCGCAGTAAGTGGGATATCCGTTGTGCTGGTGTGGGCTCCGGACAGGCTCCACTCTGTTTCGCCGTGCCTAATTAACCAAAGCTCTACGGCCATGCCACTAATTCCCCCTCGCTTCACCCTATATCCTGTTGAGATGGAGTTCCAGCTCAATACCCCGTATAAACCCCAGGGCGACCAGCCCCGCGCGATCAGCGAACTAGTTTCAGGACTGGCCGCAGGCGAAAAAGACCAGGTTTTGCTTGGCGTCACCGGTTCCGGCAAGACGTTTACGATGGCGAAGGTCATCGAGCAGGTGCAGAGGCCGGCCCTGATCCTGGCGCACAATAAGACCCTGGCAGCACAGCTTTATCACGAATTCAAGCACTTCTTTCCGAACAACGCGGTCGAGTATTTCGTCTCGTATTACGACTATTACCAGCCAGAAGCGTACATACCTTCGGGCGACCTGTTCATTGAAAAAGAAGCGACGATCAACGAAGAGTTGGACAAGCTGCGACTGTCCGCGACTCGATCTCTCTTTGAGCGTCGCGACGCGATTATTGTTTCGTCGGTCTCTTGCATTTACGGTCTGGGTTCGCCTGAGGCGTACTACGGAATGTTGATGATGCTCGAAAAAGGGCAGAAGATCCGCCGCGAAGACATTACGCGGCGATTGGTCGAGATTCTTTATGAGCGCAATGATGTGGATTTCCGGCGTGGCACTTTCCGGGTACGCGGCGACATTATCGAAGTGTTCCCAACCTACGATGAATCGGCGTATCGGATTGAACTGTTTGGAGACGAGATTGATGGGTTGTCGCAGATCGATCCGCTATTTGGCACGGTCAAGCAGAAGTATGCACGACTGCCCATTTATCCAAAGAGCCACTATGTCGTCCAGCCAGAACGCAAGAAGGTCGCGAGCGATTCAATCCTGCTGGAAATGGAGTGGTGGGAGAAGGAGCTCGAGAGCCAGGGACGGCTGGTGGAGAGCCAGCGCATCCACCAGCGGACGCGCTTTGACCTGGAGATGATTAAATCGGTTGGGTATTGCCATGGGATTGAGAATTATTCCAGGCATTTTTCCGGGCGCCTTCCGGGAGAACCGCCGCCCACCCTTCTGGACTACTTTCCCCGAGACTACATCCTGTTTATTGATGAATCGCATGTGACCGTTCCACAGCTTCATGGGATGTGGCACGGCGACCGCTCGCGCAAGCAAAACCTGGTCGACTACGGCTTTCGGCTACCTTCGGCAATGGACAACCGGCCGCTTAAATTCGAAGAGTTTGAAGGACGTACTGGGCAGATCATCTACGTTTCGGCGACGCCTGGGCCGTATGAATTGACTAAAGCAGCCGGTGTAGTGGTGGAACAAGTGATCCGTCCGACAGGGCTCGTGGACCCACCGGTGGAGATTCGACCGGTGAAGGGTCAGATCGACGACCTGCTGGCCGAGATCCGCGAGCGTGTGAGGTTGGATCAGAGGGTGCTGGTAACGACGCTGACAAAGCGGATGTCGGAGGACCTGGCCAACTACTATACGGAGGTTGGGGTGCGCTGCCGCTATTTGCACTCGGAGATTGAGACGCTGGAACGAATCAAACTTTTACGCGACCTGCGGAGGGGTGAGTATGACGTGCTGATCGGCATCAATCTGTTGCGCGAAGGGCTCGACCTGCCGGAGGTTTCGCTGGTCGCAATTCTGGATGCGGATAAGGAAGGTTTCCTGCGGTCACAGGGAGCGCTGATCCAAACGATTGGGCGCGCCGCCCGGCATCTGGAAGGGCGTGCAATTCTGTACGCTGACCGGATGACGGACTCGATGCAGCGAGCGATCGACGAGACGAACCGCCGCCGTGAAAAGCAGGAGGCCTACAACATTGAGCACGGCATTACACCGGCATCAGTCGTTTCGGCGATCGATTTTGGTCTTGCTGGAATTCTCAAGGCCGATTACGCCGATCTGACAGACGAGGCAGATGGTATTCCAGACTTCAATACCCAGGCGGATCTGGATGTGTATATCTCCAAACTGGAGTCGGACATGCGGGAGGCTGCCAAGAAGTTCGAGTTCGAAAAAGCGGCTAAGCTGCGCGATACAGTTCGGGAGCTACGAACCAAGGAGTTTCTTTTCAGCTGATTGAGATGATGCATGCCTTAATGCATCAAGTACGGCAGTCGATCTTAGGTGCAACAGCGGGCGTTTCCAACAAGCCCTACCCTGCGTTGAAGAAAATGAAGAGGCCTGTCAACTGGTGGGCTTTTTCTATCTCCGAGCTGCTTTCTCTCTTTGCTGGGGGTATTGCTTTTACTCGGGCGTCGTCAGTGCTACCATCGTTCCGGTTATGGTCATCAACACGGAATACGTCGATCTCTCGACGACTTCAGGTTCTATGCGAACGCACATCGTCCGCCCCGCCGCTGCCGGCAAGTACCCCGGAATTGTCTTCTACTCGGAGATATTTCAGGTTACGGGACCGATCCGCCGTACCGCGGCGATGCTTGCGGGCAATGGGTACATCGTTGCGATACCGGAGGTTTATCACGAGTTCGAAGCGCCGGGCGTAGCTCTCGCATACGATCAAACGGGGTCGAATCGTGGCAATTTTTTGAAGACCCACAAGTCAGTCGCTGCCTATGATGCTGATTCACGCGCCGTCCTCGACCATCTGCTATCCCGACCGGATTGCACCGGCAAGATTGGGACCATGGGCATATGTCTGGGCGGCCACCTGGCCTTTCGAGCGGCCATGAATCCTGAGATTGCAGGCACTGTTTGCTTCTATGCGACGGACCTTCACACTGGAACCCTGGGCGAAGGGAAGCACGACGATTCCCTTGCCCGCGCCGCCGAGATCAATGGCGAATTGTTTATGGCCTGGGGGCGTCAGGATCCCCACGTTCCCCCCGAAGGCCGCATGAAAATTCTGGCGCGGCTCAACGAGTTGAATACTCGGCTCAACTGGCACGAGGTGAACGGGGCGCATGCTTTCCTTCGCGATGAAGGGGTTCGCTACGATCCGGAACATGCCCACAACATGATGTCGTTGGTGTACAGCTTCTTCCACCGCAAGCTGGCTCAGGGTGACCTCCCGGACTAGCGCGTGTAAACCTTAATCAGCGCCAGCTGACCGCTCAGCGCCAGCTAACCGCAAGGTGCCATCGCAAACCGCGATCATCAGTCTTTCTAAGGACGCGCGCGAACTCTTCCAACTCCTCGAGAACCTGGGGGCCTTCCGTTCCGAGCAGATGGGGCTCCTCGCGCAGAGCGCCGGTGAGCGCCGCTACGGTCGCCAGACCTTCGCCGCCGGCGTACCACTGGGTCGGAGGCAGGCGCCTAATCAACTCCGAGTCTCCTGCACCCTCTTCAATCAGAAGAGACATGGAATTCTCGTCTGCGGAAAAGAACTCAATCAGGGGTCTTACCCCGAGCGACAAGGCAAGTTTCTCTACTGAATCCTCGTGCCGTGCAAGCGCGCGACCGTTCACAAAGATGTCAAATCCCGGATCATCACCCTCTACGACGATATACATGGAGGCAGCCATAAACTGAAGTTTACCGTCTAGCGGCTTATCCTCAAAGCGTCAAGGCTGGTTCGCTTTTGACTTGCGCGCTTAGTTTTCGGCTCGTTCCGATCTCAAAAGAGCCACACCTCCACCTGCAAGCAATAAAACCCCACCAGCCATCACCCAATTGCCCCCGGGTCGCACCAGGATAAAACCTTCCACGATCGTAATGAGGGGAATCAGAAGATACCTCGACGAAAAGGAGATCGGGTTCATCTCGCGCAGCAGCCAAACCGTCAGCCAAAGAAGGGGGCCATCGATAAAGAGACAGCATGCCAATTCAATCGCAAGATCCTTCGGGCCGATTGGCCTGATCGGTACCCAATCGACGATTGCACCGGTCAGGGAGAGGACGGCGGCGGAGGCACAGATGATGGCGACGCCCCGCAAAATTCCCGTTTGGGACAAGAGGCTGTTGAGCCTTACCGCCGCAATGCCTGCGAATACCGCCGCAATTAACATTGCGAGAAGCAACAGGATACCCACTGTCGAGTTTGGGAACGCGAACGGCAGTAGCAACGCCGCGCCCCCAAATCCAGCCAAGGCTGGCGCCAACAGCCCATGAGGGTTATCCTCGGCTCCAAAAGCCCCTCGCTGTCCCATGACAAACACCACGATGACCGGCACGAGGGTGAAGACCAGTGCCTGAGTAAACCCCGAGATTTTGCCCCCGGCGGTGGCGAATAAGACTTGTGGCAGCGCAAGAAGTGTTGCGCCCCATGCCCCAGTTTTGAACCATAAAGTTGGTACCTTTGATCCGTTCCTCGGACTCCGTGAAATAAGCCAGAAAAACAAGGCAAAGAAAGCGTCATGAGCGGCGATTCGCGTGAGCTCCGGCGCAGGGCTGGTCCAAAACTCATTGAGTATCCAACCGGAGCCGGATAAGACGCATAGCGCGAAAAAACCAACGAATACGCGGCGACTCACTTCAACTCGTGTGGCAGCGACCTGGCCGGCACCCTCCCGCGCATCTCCAGATGGGTGGCTTCAATGTCCTGGGAAAGGTCCTTAGGAATCCAGTTTCGGTTCGCTTCCGGCAAAGATATCGTCATTTGAACAGGTGCTCTTCCCTACTTTGTCGGCACTTCGACCGCATTGTAGAAATCGACAAGGAAGAAGAGTTGGCCGATGAGGATCTTCTGTCCTCAACTCGGTTTGTGTCCGGACTGCACGATTTCAGGGTGGAATGCAGTTCGTTGTTCAACAATTTTCGGCCAGTGCCTGATCCATACTTCAAGTAGTTTATTGCATGGGCCGTTAGCGGCTGCGTCGCCGGTCGCCAACACATGTTCTTTGGGGAACAAGATGTAATCATCGCCGGGGGTATGGCCCCATCCCATGAATAGAAAGTCAGCATCGCGTCGGCGGTTCTTGGGGACGAAGCGGTGCCCGTCGAGAATCTTCTTTGGGCGTTCCACAACAGATTCGTATGTCTCTCGGTTGCCTTTGCGCCTGGCGTCGCCTGCCCGCCACCGGGAGGGTTCTGTGCGATTCATCTCGGTGAAGACTTCCACAAAAGCTATGGACGTCGCACTGGCCTTGATCCAGACAAAGTTTCCGTAGGAGTGATCGCCGTGGGCTTGGGTGTCAAGGCTGTACTTCACGGCCTTTGTCGAGAGTTTTGATAGGAGTCTTGGTAGTTCGTGTGATTGTCCAGGGTGGTTTGGATCCATTGACGATGAGGTTATAAGCCATCTCGATGAAGGTTTTATTGCTGTAGCCCTTGGCCGAGTCTCCCAGCAGAAACCAGCCCCCCGGGCGCAACATGTTGCACTTCCGGAGGCTGGCCGAGGGCGGGGAGCAAATTTATGATCAGGAGGAGAGCCAGCAATAGAAAGGGCCACGCAAAAACGTGACCCTCTCTGGTTGATCTTCCTGCGAGTTAGCTCTGCGGACGGCCAGCGTTTCCGCCACCGGTATTGCCGCCACCCGTGTTGCCGCCACCTTGGCCAGGGCGACGACCGCTACGGCGACGACGACCACCGGGGCGACGTGCTCCCGCCGGACCGCCAGGTCCACCTGCCGGACGGCCGACAACCTGTCCCGCAGGAAGGGGAACGCCATCGGCGCGATTGAAGTTGGGCTCATCCTCATCCTCACCTTCAACCTCTTCGCCCTCAACGTCCTCGTCATCCAGATCGTCATCGTTATCCAGCTCGACATCGTCATCTGCAATGTTTCCCGGAGTAGGAGCGGCTGACTGCGTCTCGGCGTGACCTCGCCCGCCATCGCCTGCCGGCTGGCCATCGACAGGCGGCAAGCCTAGTTTGTCGCGCTGCTCACGCAGAACAGCCTTGCGCGAGAGCTTGATACGGTTGCCTTCAATGGCGAGGACCTTGACGAGAATCTGATCGCCTTCGCGGAGTTCATCCTTGACCTCCTTGACGCGGTGTTCTGCGATCTCAGAGACGTGCAGAAGGCCATCGGTGCCGGGGAAGATTTCGACGAATGCGCCAAACTCTGCGATGCGAACGACCTTGCCCAGGTAGGTTTTGCCGATCTCCGGTACAGCGGTGATGTCGGAGATCATCTGGATGGCCTTGGCCAGACCGTCGGCGTCGCTCGAAGCTACGTTTACACGGCCCGTGTCATCCACATCGATCTTGACGCCGGTCGCATCGATAATTCCGCGGATAACCTTGCCGCCAGGTCCGATGAGATCACGGATCTTGTCGGTGGGGATCTGGATGGTGTGGATGCGCGGTGCGAAGGCGCTCTTCTCTTTGGTGGCAGAAGCGATTGTCGCGTCCATGGTATCCAACAGCTCCAGGCGTCCGCGGCGAGCCTGTTCAAGCGCCTCACGCATGATCTGAGCAGTAATGCCCATGATCTTGATGTCCATCTGGAGAGCTGTGATGCCTTTGCGGGTTCCGGCTACCTTGAAGTCCATATCGCCGTAGTGATCCTCGGCACCTGCGATGTCGGTGAGGATGGCGTAGTTGGTGCCTTCCTTGACGAGACCCATCGCCACACCTGCAACTGCACCCTTGAGCGGAATGCCGGCGGCCATCAGGGCCAACGATGCTCCGCAGACGGTTGCCATCGACGATGAACCGTTTGACTCGAGAATGTCAGAGACAACGCGGAGGGTGTACGGGGATTCGTCCTCACCGGGAAGGACGGGTTCGAGAGCGCGCCAGGCGAGTGCACCATGGCCGATCTCGCGGCGACCAACGCCAGTCATGCGGCCAACTTCGCCGACCGAGAACGGCGGAAAGTTGTAATGGAGCATGAAGCGGCGCTTCTGCTCGCCTTCGTAGCTCTCCATGCGCTGCGCGTCGTCGGTGGTGCCAAGCGTCGCGGAGACCAGAGCCTGCGTTTCACCACGCGTGAACAATGCGGAGCCGTGGACGCGGGGAAGCACTCCGATTTCGATGGTGACCTGCCGGATGTGGTCGAAGGCGCGATGGTCGGGGCGGATGCGGTCGTTGAGGACCTGGTCGCGGAAGATGTTTTCGCGCATGAGTTCGTAATACTTGCTTAGCTTCTTTGAAGCTGCGGCATCGCCTTCGGGAAGAGCTTTTTTGAGTTCGTCCTTGATGTCCTTTACTAGTGCGTAGCTCTCAAATTTCGGGTGCTTTTGGGTATTGAGAGCATCGGCAAGACGCTCGCCTACCTTGGCGGTAAGGGCGGCCATGTATTCGCCATCAATGGCGACGGGTGTGACCACGCGCTTGGTCTTACCCGCTAGCTTTACGAGCTCTTCTATGGTCGCGCAGATCTTTTTAATCTCTTCGTGTGCGAACTCGATGGCTCCAACGACATTTTCTTCAGAGACTTCCTTCGAACCCGACTCAACCATCACTATGCCGTCTGCAGTGCCGACGACCATGATGTTCAGTGCGCTGACGACGCGCTCCGAGTACGTGGGGTTGACGATGAAGTTGCCTTCGATCAAGCCGATGCGCACGGCGCCAACGGGGCCGTGGAACGGGATGTCGGAGAGGGCCAGAGCGCAACTTGCGCCGTTGATTCCGAGAACGTCAGGATCATTTTCTTTGTCCGCCGAGTAAACAAACGCGACAACCTGGGTCTCGTTGCGGAAGGCTTCGGGGAAGAGTGGGCGGATCGGGCGGTCGATCTGGCGGCTAGTCAGTATTTCCTTTTCGGAGGGACGACCTTCACGCTTTATGAAGCCTCCGGGGATGCGTCCGCCAGCGTAGGTGAACTCCCGGTATTCGACCGTGAGGGGGAAGAAGTCGATGCCTTCTTTCGGGTCGGGTGATGCTACTGCGGTTGCGAGCACGGCGTTGTCGCCGGAGGTGACAAACACGGCGCCGGAGGCCTGCTTGGCCATCCGTCCAGTTTCAAAGCTAATGCGTTTGCCGCCGGCGAGTTCTATTGATACTTCATGCTTCATGCTGCGCCTCTTCTCTTTTGCCACTCAGGCCATCGTCGATAAAACTTGTTGCCCGCGTCCTGGCGGCACCCCATCGAGAATAGCCAGACGCGCAAATATGCAGCTCAACCGACGCGTTGACGACCGCTCTAGGCGAACTGCGTTATATAGTGCTTGGGATTTTGGTATGCATTTCCTGACGGGACGCGGACAGAGAACCCTGAGCCGGCAAACGCCATCGTCAGACGCTCCCTTCCTAGGATTATTTCCAATCCTAGGAAGGGAGCGGCGCTGACGTTTCGGGCCGTGCAGGTGATCCATGTACCGGTTTCC
>JAYVDT010000371.1:0-4222 GCA_043749265.1 Rhodanobacteraceae bacterium
ACCCGGGAGGTACCCTATGACCGTCAATATGAGTACCACCGGTACCGATCAGCTTCGCACCGCTGTGCGCTTTCCGATGAAACTAGCGCTCAGGATAAAGACTCCGCAAGGAGAGATTGAAGCGGTGACCGAAAATATTTCGGCCAACGGCATTCTGTTTACCGGGACTATGTTGCCCAAGGTGGGCTCGCAAATCGAGTTCACAATCCAGATGCCTGCCGCCGTGATGGGGACGGCGGAAGATTTGCTTATTCACTGTATCGGACGTGTTGTCCGGCACCAACGTCGTGGCGATGAGGCACAGGCTGCCGCCATCATCGACGAATATTTTTTGAGGGCTTGATCGCATGGCTGTGGTCGATATCAGCACCAACGAACAACTGGGAATGGACGACGACGAGCAGGGAACCAACCCCGCGATTCGAGTGATTCTCGCCGATTCTCAGGCCATCTATCGTGTCGGCATGCGCAAAGTCTTTGCGCTGGAAGACGACATTCGCGTGGTTGCCCAGGCGGAAACGCTTGCAAATCTGCACTCGGCACTACAACGCTTTCCCACGGACGTTGTTGTTCTGGAAGGTCAGTTGATCGCGGGTGCGATCGATGCGATCCCGGAACTCGTGCGCCGCAGTCCGGAAGCCAAGTTCATCGTGCAGGTCACGGAGAGTGACGAGGCCAACACTGTTGAGCTCTATCGGCGCGGCGTTCGTGGCGTTGTGCCACGGTCCATCTCGCCGGATCTGCTCATCAAGTGTGTCCGCAAGATTGCGGATGGCGAAACCTGGATCGATAACCAGTCGATCAGCTGGGTAATCGACGCTTACCGCTCCCAGGCGACGACCCTCACGAACCCACGCTCGCAGCCCAAGCTCTCCAAAAAAGAGTTAGCGATTATCAGCTGCATCACGCGCGGGATGCGGAATAAGGAGATTGCTTACCAGATTGGGACGACCGAGCAGGTCATCAAGAATTACCTGCGTAAGGTTTACGACAAGCTGGGCGTCTCGGATCGTCTTGAACTCGCGCTTTACTGTCTTCATCATCAGTTGCTGAAGAAGTATGAGCAGAATGGTGAGGACGGCCTTGCGCCGGAAACCCTTCCGATAAGGGCCAAGGGATAAGCCCACTGAACAGGGAATCAGCAAACAGGCCTCAAGCGATTACGCCTGAGGCCTTTGTGTTTAACGCTCGAACACTTACTGCTTATCCATTTCCACGTCGATTGAAAACGTCACATCGTCACCGAGCAGCGGCTGGCCGTACTTGGAACCAAAGTTGAAGTCCTTTCGCTGCAACTTTCCCGTAGCCGAGAAGCCGCTGACGAGGCCTCCCTTGGGACCCTTCTGGGGGGCTGCCGGGCCATCGAGTGCGAAGGTGACAGGCTTGGTGACGCCAGCAAGTGTCAGGTTGCCGGTCATGTTCAGCTTGCCGCCGGCGTTGGAGATGCCAGTGGACTTGAAGGTCATGGTGGGGTACTTTGCGGTGTCAAAGAACTCAGGGGAGGATAGGTGCTTGTCGCGCGCCGACTGATTGGTGTTGACGGTCGTGGTGTCGATGACCGCGTCAACATCGGACTTGGTGACGTCCTTCTCGTCGAGGTGGATTGTGCCTTCGATCTTGGAGAACGAACCACGGACGTTGGAGACGCCAAGATGACGGATCTGGAACTCAACTCCGGAGTGGGCGGAGTCAATTTTCCAGGTGGAAACCTGAGCATGGGCGGTGCCGGCAAGCAGGGTTGCGGCAAGCAGAGCAGAGGAGCGGAGGACGCTGATCGTATTCATAGATGGCCCTTCTTTTTTCGGCAGTCTGACTGCGTTTTTGAAATTTACCGATGCCGTACAGATGTTGCAACATTAACGTGGATTCTTTGAAATTGCAAAGCCTCTTTTGTGCCGCCATGCCGTAGGCCGACAATCCCTAATGCGTGGATTGTGCCCGGTGAACGGATGTAGACTCCATAGGGGGACGAGTAGCGGACAGGTTGGGTCTGATAACGTCTGGACGACAAATCAAGGAGCGTTAGCACCATGGGAGCGATTGGATTGCTAGTTCAAGATGGGAAAGATTTGAGTGGGGGCCGGCTGAAGATCGCCAAATCGTTTTTGATTGAACAGGATTACGCGGCCTACACGGCGGAGCAGCATGGAGTCTGGCGGGAACTGGTTGAGCGCCGCATGCCGCAACTGCAAGAGCACGCGTGTGTTGAGTACCTCGATGGGTTCCAGCAGATCGACTTGCAACCGGACCGCCTCCCGAACCTGAAGGCGGTAAGCGCACTCCTTGGCCCACGAACCGGCTGGGCATCGACGCCAGTCAGCGGTTTTTTGCCCGCCGATGCGTTCTTTGAGATGTTGGCGGCACGGATGTTTCCGACGACAACCTGGCTCCGCTCGCGCGAGTCGATGGATTACACTCCGGAGCCGGACATCTTCCACGACGTCTTCGGCCATGTACCGATGCATGCGCACCCGGTCTTTGCGAACTTTCTGGAGAACTACGGAAAGATCTGCGCCGCGGTCATCGACCGGCCGGAGGCGCTCGAACGACTGGGCCGTTTGTTCTGGTTTACAGTCGAGTTCGGGCTCATCCGGCAGGCGGGCGAGATCAAGGTTTACGGCAGCGGATTGATCAGCTCCCATGGCGAGTGCACACGGGTGCTGGGCGGCGGTTGCGAGATCCGCGACTTCAACCTGCAAGAAGTTCTGAACCAGAAGATGCAGACCAGCGAGATGCAGCCTGTACTCTTTGCCGTCGAATCGTTTGAGCAAATCTACGAAGCGACGAAGCGGGCTGAAGGGTTGGTCGGATAGGCACCGCTACCCCGCTTCGCTACTTGACAACAAAGTAGCGAAGCAGAGCATGCCGCGCTCGAGCTATGCGTCGACGACATGACGCCCACCGGCTGGCGGGGCATCGCGTTCGACTGGTGGCATTGGGAGTCCATTGAGTTGGGCGCGCAGATCGTCGTCAGACGTACGGGCGAAGTAGGCTCGGAGGTCTTCGCCGGGGTCGCGGACGGCAAGGTAGCCGCGCAGTAGACGTTCAATGGCGGCCGGGGTATCTTCGGCGGCCGCACGGTAGCCGAGAGCTCGTGCAGGGCGGGCATACTTGCCGACGGCTCCACCGACACAGAAGTAGAAGGCATCGACCGTCTTGCCATCTTTTTTCAACTTCTTGCCTTCAAGCCCAATGTCCGCAATCCAGTGCTGGCCGCAGGAGTTGGTGCAACCGGTGACGTGGAGTTTGATCTGCTGATCGAACCCAGGCAGACGCCCTTCCATCTCTTCGACGAGCCACTTGGAGAAGGCCTTCGTCTCAGCGATGGCGAGCTTGCAGAACTCGGTGCCGGTGCATGCGATGGCGCCGCGCCAGAACGGCGAGACATCCACCTGCAGGTCAATCGTCTGGAAGTCGGCGATCAGGTTGCGCACGCTTGCATTGGGGACGTTGACGATGAGGATGTTCTGCATGATGGTCGCGCGAAGCTGGCCGTCTGCATACTTGTCTGCCAGGTCGGCGAGCTGGTGAAGCTGATCGCCGGAGAGGCGGCCACGCAGAACGGACGCGCCAACAGCCGACAGACCCGCCTGCTTTTGCGGGGTGATGCCGATGTGATCGCGGTAGACGTCATCGGGAATGACGTCGGCCTCGAGCGGGCTAGGCGGAAGTTTGTAGCCGAGCTTGGCTTCGATCGCCTCCAGCATGGACTCCGCGGTCCAGCCGTGACGCATAAAGAGGTACTTGACGCGGGCGCGAGTGCGGTTTTCGCGGAGGTCATCCTGCTCGCGGAAGATTTCGACGATCGTCTCAACGACCTTTAGGGCCTCGGACTGCTGGATGAAGGCAGGAATGCGCACGGCCATGTGCGGTTCCGTGGAAAGGCCGCCGCCGACACGGAGGGTGTAGCCGATTTCATCAACGCCATCGACAGTGCGCTTGATGGCGGTCAGAGCCACGTCGTTGATCTCGGGATAGGTGCACCACAGGGGGCAGCCGGTGACAGAGATTTTGAACTTGCGCGGCAGGTTGTAGTACTTCGGATTTGCTGTCAGGTGCTGTGCGATTTCAACCGCAAGCGGGCTGCCGTCGAGCAATTCGTGGCCATCGATCCCGGCGAGCGGGCAGCCGGTTACGTTGCGAACTACGTCTCCGCAGGCGCCCTTGGGCGAAAGCCCGATCTCGGTCAGGCGGTCGGTCACTTCGACCAGGTCGCCGATCG
>JAYVDT010000372.1:0-13267 GCA_043749265.1 Rhodanobacteraceae bacterium
GCGCTGGATCCGGTCGCTCCACCACTCGCCGTAGGGGTAACAGTTGTGAGCATCCGGCAAAGAACGGTGACCCGCCGCGTAGTCATTCTGTGCTCGGCCGACGCTGAAAGTACCGAGAAGCACGATGCTCGCGAGAAGCCATAAAAGTTTTGGTGATTGAAGGCCTGCCAATGCCATCTGAAAGATGGTCGCGGTGGGAACATTGTCCTGCGAGATCGATGAGCGATCCGCGGTATATCGGTTCAAGTCCACTTGTGTCATAGCTCTCAAGATCCTACTAATATATAAGGCGCAGAGCAAACGGGGAAAGGGCCGCGCGTGCCCACGGTGCTGGACAGATCGATCTTGATTCCGAGTCAAACGATTTGCTGTGCGCAAGTCTGCCAACTCTTGGCCCGAACAAAAAGCCGAATCTTCCAACACAAGGAACGGCTATCTCGACAGAGAAGGGTGAGGCAAGTCTGTCCTGTACGGAGCGGCCGGTTCGGAGCTTTTCTACGGTCAGGGTTGATGCGCGCTTTCGTCCATCCCGGGCCGAGCCCACAAAGTGAGAGTACGGTGCCTGTCCCGGTCCAGAAGTTTCAATCTTAATCAGATTGCGCTTGTGTGAATTTTTTTTCAGATTCTACCACTTTCAACTCTAAGCTCAATCGACAGAACTACTTAGACGGGTGATGAAGGCCGCTCACCTCATCCCGCTCACCACTTGCCCACTTCATCAGCTCTATTAAAAGGCAGTAGCGTTCGAAGTGCTGCGGTGACTGAAGGGCGTCGCACCCAGTATCTGCGGTCAAATTCATCGCCCCCACGCTGAACGTTGTCTTCATATTCGGAGGAATCAATGCTAATCAGAAAGACCAAGAAGATCGACCTGTCCAACACCTCAAGACGCTCGCCAAACGTTGTCCATTCGAATTCGGGCGTTCATACGGGTTTCCTCAGAGTTTTGGCGCTACTCATCTTCGGTTTACTTTGTCCGAAAGATTCGCTCTCACAAGTCAATCTGGGGTCGATTTCAGGGGAGATAACCGATATGTCCGGTGCCACTGTGCCCAATGCGTCGATCATCACAATGAACGAGCAGACTGCTGTGAAGCGGACGGTGACCACAGACAGTGCTGGTCTATACGTTGTACCTGCTCTTCCAGCGGGCCTTTACCTAATATCAGTTGAGACACCGGGCTTCGCAGAGCAGAGACGTGAAGTGACGGTTCAGGCGGGATCCATTCTTGGCGCTTCTTTTAAGCTTCCGGTTGCTGATACAAAACAACAGATCAGCGTTTCGGCAAACACGGGTTTGGCTCTTGAGACGGAGAGCCACCAGGTGGGCGGGACTATCGGCATCCAACAGCTAGCTCAACTGCCGGTCAGCGGACGCAATCCGCTGTCATATGCCCTGGTCGAGCCCGGCACAGTTGCAGGGAGCGACCCCACCGTCAACACCTCATCGTCACAGTTTTTCGGCAACACCAGCAATTCGATCGCCTTGGGCGGTGCCCTCGACCAGCAAACCGGGTATCTACAGGATGGCGTCGAAAACGTTACGCTGCTGACCCAGACCGCAAACATACTGCCCTCTGCGGAGTCGATTGGAGAACTAGCTGTTATAACGAATGGTGCCGACGCACGCTATCGTCAACCTGGGATCGTCAGCATCACCACAAAGAGCGGCGGCAATCAAGTACATGCCACGGTGTATGACTTTCTACAGAACGATGCGTTAAACGCAAAGTCGTACAACTTGACCAGCAGTCCTCAAGTCAAGAGACCTCTACGCTACAACCTGTTTGGCGGGAACATCGGAGGACCGATTGTGCGCAACCACGCCTTTGTCTTCTTCGATTACTCGGGTCTGCGCAGTCAGAATACGAGCAATTCGCTTTACCGCGTGCCGACTACTGCTGAACTCCAAGGCGACTTTACCGGGGAACAGACTCTTTACGATCCATCCAGCTACAACGCCACGACAAAGAGCACGATGAGCTTCCTGAGCACAACCGGTAAGAACGTGATTCCCGGTGGACCAGCCTCCTTCGATAAGTTTGCTGCTGCGTATTTGAAGTACTATCCCGCGGCAAACATACCGCTAAACACCGCGCTCAATGCAAACTATTCGGCGGCATTGAAGCAGACGATCAAGAACGATCAGTATTTGGCTCGCGTCGATTGGGCTATCTCGCCTCGAGATCAAGTTTACGTCGCTTTTGGATACGCAGATTCCCCCACAACCAATCCGACCCTGGTAACCGGCCTATTTGGCCGAGTCTTCGAGGGAAAAGCGACCAATGTGCTGAGCGAAGAAACGCACGTTTTTTCCTCTACGCTGGTCAACTCAGCTCGGTTTGGTTACAACCGCTCAAATTACTTCGAAACTATACAAGGAGCAGGAGCACAGAACTACGCTCAGACCTTCGGTCTGAAAAATTTGAACCCGCTTCCGAATCAGTTTGCGCCGCCGACCGTAGCGCTGGCAAACAACATCACACTCGGCTACGCATTTGCTCCCCAAGGTGCAATTCAGAACCGTTTCCAACTCGTAGACCAGGTTAACCTAATTCGTGGCCGGCACTCACTCTTTTTCGGAATCGACTATATTCGCACCTTATTTGACGGCAGTTGGGTAGTCGCAAACAACGGAAGCTACACATTCAACGGCATCTTCACCTCGCAATACACTGCCGGAGTCCGTAGCACAGTAAATACCGGTAACTCCATAGCTGATTTTCTGCTTGGATTTCCCGCTACAACAAGCGGAGCTACTGGCACTTCAGCAGGAAGCTTCCGTGAGACCGAAATAGCTGGATTTGCTCAGGACGACTGGAAGGTTACACCGAAGTTAACATTGAATCTTGGCCTCCGCTACCAGTTTGATAATCCCCCGAAAGACGTTACGGGCCACTCCAGCATCTACGATGCTCCCTCCAATCAGACCATCCCTGGAACTTGGCAGACAAACTATAAGGATTTCGCGCCACGCATTGGCTTCGCGTACAACATTGAAACGAACACCGTTGTTCGCGGCGGCACGGGTATTTATTACTCCCAACCACCTTATAACTTCTTGCAATTTCTACTTGCACATGCACCAAACTTTATCCCACAGGCCCCAACTTTTCAGATTACCAATCCAACGCTTACCGAGAATGTTTTCGTAGCAAATCCTTCGGCCGCCGGCCAGGTGCCGCAGACCCTAGGTCTCCATATGCCCGATCTGAGTGTCGTGGAGTACAACCTCTTTGTAGAGCACAAATTCACTGAACGGATGGTGGGCACCCTTGGCTACGCCGGTGAAGGTGGCCGGCATGAGTCGGTGCGGCTGAATGGAAATCAACCAAATGCGATTGCACCAGGCACCACGCCTACCGGCTTCAATCAGCGCCCCTTCACCTACATTGGGGATGTCTTCGCGCAGTACAACATCGCGAGTTCCAACAGCAACGAGTTGCAGGCCAAGCTTGATGTCCGCCTTAACGGTGGGGGTCGGATTTTGGCGAGCTACGCTTGGTCGAAAGCGTTCAATATTGAGGATGGGGATCGCTTCGCCCTGCCGGACCAGTACAACACGCGCAACACTTACGGGCTGGCTGCTTGGGACAGGACAAACGCTCTCGTAGTAAGCGCGGTGTATCCGCTGCCTTTTGGTCCCGGTCAGCGATTCGCCAACGGCCACGGTTACTTTACGCGACTGGCTGCAGCCGGATGGCAACTTTCAGGAATCTATCGGGTCGCAACGGGTCTACCTGTATCGATCACACAGACTAATGTTCTGAATACTGGCTCTTTGGGAACTTCATTCGCTCAGAAAGTTTGCGATCCTCGCAGCATCCCTAGCCGCACCAAAACACAATTCTTCAATAAAGCCTGTTTTGTTCAGTCGCCTGCCTTCACCGCCGGAACTGGTGGCCGCGCGGGTGTGCGCAACGCTATAACGAATAACATGGACTTCGGTCTGGACAAGAGCTTCCTGTTGACTGAAAGACAACAGTTACAGATTCGCATTGAGACTTTCAATGCCTTTAACCACGCACAATTCAGCCTACCTGGTTCCATCGCGGTGTCCAGCACGTCTTTGGGCGCGGTGACGGGAACTTCGCACTTGATGCGTACTATGCAGATCGGTCTCCGTTATTCCTTCTAGCGTCAAGGGGGGCACCGAAGTGTAGTGCCCCTCTTCTCCCCAAACTTCAAGGGACCAGTAAAGCCCCCCAGTGAACATATTTTTATACGCGTGTGTGGCGACAATCAAAAAAACGGGCACCCTGCGTACGTCGATTGAGGAGTCCGTGCACTGTTCGCACTTATGAACTGCGGCTCATAGTTTATGTTCCGCTTCGATGTATAGACGCTTCTCGTGACCTTGTGTCGACGTCGCTTAAAGCGAGGTGACTCTTGACGATTCCGCTAACGCCCGC
Organism: Rhodanobacteraceae bacterium; assembly: GCA_043749265.1. Lineage (GTDB taxonomy): Bacteria > Acidobacteriota > Terriglobia > Terriglobales > Acidobacteriaceae > Edaphobacter. The sequence continues at coordinate 4,413 of JAYVDT010000372.1, forward strand.
ACTGACCGCTATCGGTGACGGCTCCTCGCGAGACCGGGCGCATTTGATTGTTATCCACCAATGCGAGGAGTGTGGAGCAGTCTCACGGCCTTCTCAGACGAGCTACGAGGTCAATGTCACGGGCGTAGTGGTCTGCCTGACGTGCGAGCATGCTGGTCCGCTTCGGGTGAAGATCGTGCCTGACGCGACTGGCTAGCCGAGTCGGGGTGGATAACCCCGGAGTCTTTGCAAAGAGCTTTTTACAAATTCAGATGTGAAGCACGTACGACCTCAGTTAACCATGAGGTGAATATGGCTGGCTTCTTCGTCTTATGGCACGCGTGACAGCGGTCAGCTCAAGATTGATTGAGCGAGTGGGCGTCATCTTGAATCAGTTCGCCAAATCTAATGTCATTTGCTTCTTATCTGAAGTCCGTTGAAGTTTTTTTGCAAAGCTCCTCACAAATTGACTGATGACTGGCATACGGTTGTCAGCCCGGCTTGCTAGGCGTGTTTCAACCGTCAATTCTTGCGACTGGAGCGGACGTATGGTGATGCCATTCCGCGCTATCCGCCAAGCACCAGCCTGAGTAAGCAGAGCAATTCCCAAGCCTCTCATCACGAGATGAGAGGCTTCCTCGGCTGTCATGACATGGTGAAGACTGGTCCCCGGCGCAGAAGCAGGGCGCAAATCTTTGAATACTCGTTCGTAAAGATAGGGGTGGACATGGCGGTCGAACAGAATGCAAGAGCGCGAGGCGAGTTGCTCACTAGAAATGACTCTAGAAGCTGCCAAGTCGTCTTGTTCGAGAAGTGCGACGAAGAATGGTTGTTTGGAAACGGAGAGCGAACTGATTCGCGTTGTTTCCGGCATTCCAGTGAGAAATGCAAGATCAAGGGTACCGTTTAGAAGCTCATGTGTTAAGTCGACCGCGAGTCTGCTCATAACTTCGATCCGCAACCTCGGGAAAAGGGGAAGGTGAAGGTTTAGGACATTCGTCAGGAGATAGGGATCTGTGTAGGGCGATTTGCCTATACGCAAGACGATTTCAGCCTTCTCAGAAAGCGCTCTTGTCGTCTGAAATGCCCGCTGGCAGTGTTCGAGGACGATTCGCGCTTCCGCTACAAAGACTTCCCCTTGTGGTGTGACAGTCACTATATGACCCAAGCCACGATTGAACAGCTGAACTCCGACCTCATCCTCCAGGTTGTCGATGCGCTTTGACATGGCCGACTGCGTGATGCCGACCTTGTCACCAGCGCGGGTCATATGAAGCTCCTCAGCTAGCGCGATGGCGGCACGAAACAACTTCGTTTCAATCCAAGGTGTCATGGCCCACTCCCCGAACTCTGCGCTGAAGACCCCGTGCGGGAGTGCCAGTCTCCACTTCTAAAGTGTTCTCCTCAAGCGAGACAAATGTCAACCAACTTAGTGACAGACAAGCAACTGAAAAGCCAGAAAACGCAGGCGGAAGAGCGACTATTCCCATTTGGAATGCCGCTCAGAAAGATTTTCATTGGACGCATGCGTCCGTTTTCTAGATTCTTAAGGCAGCAAATGGAGGCCCTATGGACGAGAACTTCCTTCTCGCAAAGAAGCCACCGGCCCGAGCTCTTGAGCCAACCGACGATCGGCTTCTGGTCGGACGACGGGAGGCCGCACATATGCTGTCGATTAGCCAGCGTTCGCTTGATTACTTGGTAGCAAGCAAGGAACTGACTGCAAGGCGAATCGGCTCGCGGGTGCTCATCGCTATCGCTGATCTCCGCCGCTATGCGCGCTCCGATCACCCGAAGCGCATTGCTTCATAGGGAACTCTAGCTAGCAAGAAAGCAACGCATCGACTCGCAGCCAATCTCAAAGTCCACTGACCGCGGCATGCAAAGATTTTTCTCCGAGATGCGCGTACCTCGCACTCATCTGGATCGTTTTATGCCCTGCAAGCTGCTGTATAACCTTTAGATTCTCCCCGCGCATCGCCAGACGAGAGCAGAAGGTGTGGCGATTGTCATGCCACCTGTAGTTGACGATCTTGGCATCCGCCACTGCAGGTTTGAACCAGTCCTTTGGATTCTTGATCGGGAAAACGAGAGCGTCGCGGCTCGCTGACTTTGCGCGCGCAGCAAACTGCCGCATGGCATCTATCACTGATTCGTTCATTGGAATCATCCGCGGTGACCCATTCTTTGTTAGGTCCAGGTTGATCTCACGGCGGACAAAATCGATGTTCTTCCAAGTAAGTGTATACTACTCTGATAGCCTCATGCCTGTACCGAGTGAGATGGTGAGTTCGGGCTGATGCTCGGGGAAACGGACCCGGATCGCGTCCTGAAGGCTGGACTCCTCCGCTTCCGACAAGAAACGAATCCGTCCATTGTTCTCGGCTCGCTGGCGTACGAGCCGGGCCGGGTTGTTGGCGACTTTTCCGTTGCGAAGTGCTTCGCGGAAGATGAGCGAGAATAAGGCACGGTACCGGTTCGAGGTTGCGGGAGTCTTCGTGGCCTTTGATAGCCAAGCATCAATCTCCGCTGGCTTAATCTTATCGGCGGGCTTTTCGCCAAACTCTGCCACGAGCCGCTTGACCCTGATCTTGACGCTACGAAAGTCCCTGTGATGCTTCTCGCTGTAGATCAGGATCGCGTCGCAAAGGGTCTTGAAGCGGACGGAGGCCTGCCGCATATTCTCCGGCATCTTGACCCCTTCCCGGATCTCATTCTTCCGTTTGACGAGCAGGTCTTTGGCGGCCCCATGTGTACCCACTTTCTCCCGCTTGAGTACGCCTTCGACTCGGTAGCGAATCCACCAAACGTTACTACCCGGCTCCCGCTCCCAGACCCCCCTCACCACTTTCCTTTGCTTTGGCATAACGCGAACCCCTACGCAAAGGGTATCAAAGTATCACCAGTAGTGTCCCTGGCACTTTTTAGCTCAAAAGAGCCTCTCTTGCTGAGAGGCTTTGATCTTGTAACCTATTTATTTTGTTGAGTTTATGTTGGTGCCGGGAGGGGGAATCGAACCCCCATGAGGTTGCCCTCGGCGGATTTTGAGTCCGCTGCGTCTGCCTGTTCCGCCATCCCGGCTCTCCTTCTGGATGATACCAAACCTACTGCGGTGGTGGAGGCGGTAGCTGAGGATCGTTGCCATTTCCACCAAATAGCCGCTTGAAGAAGTTCTTCTTCTTCGGTGGCGGAGCGGTCGTGTCATCCGGATTCGTAGACGCAGGCAGCGCGTTCGCGTCGGAGGACGTCACGCCATTCAGCATCTGATCCACAATCGACTGCCCCGAGTCAGACATTCGCGAGCAGGTCCCCGAAGGCACCGTGCCGTCCAGAAACGCTGCCGTGTATGTGCTCGGGCAGGATGCGTCCGCCGGCAGATTCGTCACCTTGTCGATCCGAACATCCGTTACACCCTCCGGCCGGGCGAACTGGTGCATGTCCGAGTACTGCGGAAGTTGGATCGCCCGATTCATGAACTCGGCCCATATGGGCGCCGCGGCCAAGGCGCCGGAGAGCTTGACGTCCGTATAGTCATCGTTTCCGACCCAGATCACGCAGATCAGGTTCGACGTATACGCCGCAAACCAGGCATCGTGAGACGTGCCGGTTTTACCCGCAGCTGGAGCCTTGAAGCCGCGCTTACGCACCTCCACACCGTAGCCGAAGTCCATGACTCCCTGCAACAGCGACTGCGTTAGATATGCTCCGCGTGGGTCCATCACCTGCTTAGCGACCGGCGCAAAATCCGCCACGATATCGCCATTATTGTTACGGACGCTCGCAAGCATCCACGGATCGAGGTGAACGCCATTGTTTGCGAACACGGTATATGCGCCCGCCATGTCAACAGGCGTCGCGTCATAGGCCCCCAGCGAAACCGAAGGCGTCCCTCGCGCTGCCGTAATACCCGCGGCCCGTCCCAGTGCGGCTACGTTCTCAAAGCCCACCTGCTGGCCCAGAGAGATTGTCGCGTTATTCAGCGAGTGCGCGAGCGCATAGATCGCCGTCACCACGCCGTGGTACTCATCCTTGTAGTCGCGTGGCGTATAGGTTTGGCGGCCGTTGTCGAACGTAAACGTTGTCGGCTCGTCGTTTAGCTTGGTGACGGCCGTAAACGGTCCGTCAGCCAGCGAGTGCCCGTTGATCGCCGTATTCTCCGCAGCCGCATAGACAAACGGCTTGAAGATGGATCCCGTGGGCCGCTTTGACGTCGCATGATTCAACTGCGACACGCCATAATTGCGTCCACCCACCAGCGCCAGAATCTGCCCCGTGTGCGGATTCAGCGCGACCAGCGCAACCTGCGGATAGCTGATTGGCCCATTCTTCTTGCCATGTGCTTTGCGGACTTCTTCGTCCACGTTGCGCATCCCGGCTTCGACAGCAGCAGACGCCGCGCGCTGCAAATCTGGATCAAGCGACGTATAAATTCGCAGCGACTGGTGGTTCAGGTCGTCGCCAAGTCTTTGCACAAGCTGCTCATGCACCAGGTCGACGAAGTAGGGTGCTTCGCTGGCATCGACATTCGGCGGCGCCAACCGAATTGGTTCAGCCTTCGCGCGGGTGGCCTCAGCCTCTGTAATCGCGTTCGTCTCCACCATGGACTCCAGCACGACGTTGCGCCGCTCCATCGCACGGTCCGGATGCCGATATGGGTTTAGGCGATTCGGGCTCTGAATCGTGCCCGCCAACAACGCGCACTCTGCCGTGTCCAGTCTGGAGAGATCCTTGCCGAAGAACGCCTGTGCCGCCTCGCCGAAGCCGTTGATCGCGAAGCTGCCGCGTTGTCCCAGATTAATCTGGTTGGCGTACATCTCAAAAATCTGCTGCTTGGAAAAGCGTGACTCAAGCTGGAACGTGATCATGATCTCGCGCAATTTGCGAGAGTACTTCTTCTCGGGAGTCAGAAAGAAGCCGCGTGCAAGCTGCATCGTCAGCGTCGAGCCACCGCACTCCTTCTTGTTCGACATCAGGTCTTCTTCCGCGCAGCGAGCCATACGCAGATAGTTCACGCCACCATGCTCAAAGAAGCGCCGGTCTTCAATTGCCGTGACGGCCTGCACCAGCCTGAGCGGAATTTCCCTGAAAGTAACCAGTCGCCGCTTGGTGCGATTCTTGTCTTCAGACAGCGCCGTAATAAGCTGCGGCTCTAACTCATAGGCACGCAAAGCTACGCCATTCTCAGCCGTAATCGAGAGCACCTCACCGCTGGCCGTCGAGATCGTTGCGCCATCTGTGTTGTGAAACGACTGCGGCCCCGGTTTAATCAGAATCGAATTCTGTCTCAGGTCAAACGTACCCAATTGCGTATTTACGTTGTAGCCAGCGGACCGCAGATCGGCCGCGATCGTCGGAATCGAAAGTCGCTGGCCCACGCGAATCTCCCGCGGAGCCGCGTAGATCTGCGCAACCGACGCGAAGAGCGGACCTTGGGCGAGCCGGTCGTCGACTACCTTCTGGTACTTCGAGTAGTAGTACGCAAACACTCCAACGCCAATCAAAACGAGAAACAGAACAGCGGCGACTACGAAGCGCAACACGTGGGAGAAGAAACCGACTTTTGGAGCGTTGGGGCCGATTTTTAGTTTTACAGGCATAGTCTCTCGTATCGGTTAGACGTTCGTGCGTACCGCTTTGCCCAGCGCGTTTCTCAGAGCTTCGCCAATTTCAGATACGGCAACGTCAGTCGTTAGGTTCTGTAGGCGGTCCAGCAACTCCACCTTGCCCTCTGCCAGCTTCTTGCCGACGGCCACGCGATAGGGGACCCCGGTCAAATCAGCGTCCTTGAACTTTACGCCCGCGCGCTCGTCGCGGTCGTCCAGCAGCACATCGATCCCGGCCTTCTCCAACTCGGCAGCGATCAACTCGCCCGCCTCCAGCAGCGCAGATTCGTTGATATTGGTGATCGTAACGATGACCTCAAAGGGCGCGATGCTCGCCGGCAGCACATAAGCCTCACCGTTAAACGTCGCTGCGCTCGTCTCAATTGCGGCCGTCAGAATGCGTTCCACGCCAATGCCGTAGCTGCCCATGATGGGAGTAACTTCCTTGCCGTCACGATTGAGCACAGTCGCGCCCATGGACTTGGAATACTTGTACCCCAGCTTAAAGATGTGGCCAATCTCAACCGCCTTGCCCAGCCGCAGGGGTGAACCATCAATCGGGTCGCCTTCGCCCTCAATGATGTTGCGAATATCTGCTGTCAGCGACGGCTTGAAGTCGCGCATCGGCGTCACATTTCGCAGGTGGTACTCGGTCTGGTTGGCCCCGGCGATAAGATTCGTCCGGCCCTCCAAAGCCTTGTCCATAATCACAATCGTCCCCGGCTTCTTCGGGTGCAGCGCAGCTTCAATGCCGATCGGACCCAGGTAGCCTGCAGGAGCTTTGAAGACCGCTTCGATCTCTTCGGGAACCATGGGACGTAACTCGCCACCGGCTACCGCGGCCAGCTTGGCTTCGTTTACGCTATGGTCGCCACGCAGGAAGGCGACGACGGGGCGCAGCGTGCCCAGCTTCTCCGCTTCCTTGGTCCCGGCAGGGAACTGGGCCATGTATGCCATGGTCTTCATCTGATGCTCGGGGCCGGTCTGCAGAAATGCGCCAACCTCATCAATCGTCCGGAAGCCCGGTGTGTGGACGAGTTCCGGAGCGCCGTTGCCTGTGGCGGCAAGGCTTTCAACCGGCTCAAGCTGGCTCGTCGCCTTCTCCAGGTTCGCCGCGTAGCCGGAAGCGGAGCTCGCGATCAGGTCTTCGCCGGCTTCGGTGTAGACCATAAACTCCTGCGACTGCGAACCACCCATGGCGCCGGAGTCGGCCTCAACGGCGACAAACTGCAGGCCGCAGCGCGTAAAGATTTGCCGGTACACGCGGTCGTGGGCGTTGTAGCTGGCGTCCAGGCCGGCTTCGTCGATGTCGAACGAGTACGCGTCCTTCATGATGAACTGGCGCACCCGCAGCAGGCCGGATTTCGGTCGCGGCTCATCCCGGAACTTGGTCTGAATCTGATACCAGATCTGAGGAAGCTGCTTGTAGCTGCGCAGCTCGTTCCGTGCGATGGAGGTCATCACCTCTTCGTGCGTCATGCCTAGGCAAAGCTCCGCACCCTTGCGGTCCTTCAGACGGAACATGTTGTCTCCCATGCCGGTCCAGCGGCCGGACTCTTCCCAAACCTCGCGTGGCTGGATGGTCGGCAGCAGGAACTCCTGCCCAATGGTGTCCATCTCCTCGCGGATTATCGCGACGATCTTGTTAATTGACCGATTGCCAAGAAAAAGGTAGGAGTAAATGCCGGCGCCAAGCTGGCGAACATAGCCGGCTCGCAACAGCAGTTTGTGGCTTGCAACTTCGGCATCGGCAGGTGCCTCGCGGAGGGTAGGAATGAAGAGTTTGGACCAACGGTGCATTAAATTTCGTGCCTTCCCGCCCCTCTCTTGAAGGGAACGTACAACCTCGCTACATTCTATCCGCCGGCGGTTTCGGGCGTCCTTCATCACTCGCGGACATCATCGGATGTTACAGACTTTGCATGTCTAATCGTCGGAATGTCCGATACATGACAGACTTGGAACGCCGAAGGGCGCAGTTTGACCCAAACGTTAGAAGCCAGAAACATCCGAGTCTGTAACGCGACTTTCGCGCTCCGACAGTTACTCGCGCAGATTCTGGGTTCCCGCCGTTCCACTGTGAAGGTTCTTGCAGGCCAACTACAACGTGAAGGCCTGATTGAACACCCACGTGGAAGGATCAATATCGTCAATCGCGCCGCACTTGAGTCCAGGGCCTGCGAGTGCTACCAGGTCGTGCATAAGACCTACGATCGTCTCATTGGCCGCGAATATCAGCTTGCTCCCTAGCGGGGAGCAAGCTGCCATAGGTCATGTAGGTGAACTACGCCTTCGACCAGGCCCGCCTGAACCACGACCAGTGAGGTTATCTTTTTATCTTCCATCTGCGCTAGTGCGTCTGAGGCGAGGGCGTGTGGGCTTACAGTCTGCGGAATGCGATTCATGATGTCGCCTGCCGTGCGTTCGAGCGCGTGCGGCCCGACTCGCTCCAGCAACCTCCGCAAATCGCCATCGGAGACGATGCCGGAGAGGCTCAGTCCGCCCCCGCCGTTCGGCGTGAGCACCGTCGTCATGCCCAGCTTCTTGCGCGACATCTCGTAGATCACCTGAGGCATCAGTGTGGATGGCGTGACCTGCGGGAGCGCCTCGCCGCTGTGCATCAGGTCGCGTACACGCGACAGTCGCCTGCCCAGGCGGCCTCCCGGGTGCAGATCGGCAAAGTTGCTTGGCTTGAAGCCGGAGCGGCGGCTCAATTCCAGCGCAATCGCATCTCCCAGCGCCAGCATGACTGTGGTCGAGGCCGTGGGGGCAAGGTTCAGCGCGCACGCTTCCTCGGAGACGCTGATGTCCAGCGTAACCACAGAAACAGAGGCCAGTGTAGACGTCATGCAGCCGGTAAAGCTGATGATCGGCAGGCCCATACGGGACAAGGCCGGGAGTAGGCGTAACAACTCCTCCGTCTCGCCCGAATAGGATAGCGCCAGCACGAGATCACCTGGCGAGAGCATTCCGAGGTCGCCGTGGAGTGCGTCTACAGGGTGCAGGAAGTACGCAGCGGAGCCGGTTGACGACAACGTGGAAGCTATCTTGCGGGCGATGATGCCGGACTTGCCGACGCCGGTTACGGCGATCCGATGGCCCTCCGCCGTCCGCGCCGCCATCAGGGTAAGAGTCTGGTCCAAGGCGGCTTGCAGATCGCCTTCCAGTTGCTCGGCCAGACGGGTCAACGCCCCTGCTTCCACACGGACGAACTGCGCTGGATTGATCGGCTGCGATGTCATAAAGGTTAGCCACGATGCTAGCAGAGCCAGC
>JAYVDT010000373.1:0-4219 GCA_043749265.1 Rhodanobacteraceae bacterium
GATGTGCTGAAATATTCCATCGTCGTGCCGTTCCACAATGAGGAAGACAACGTAACTACGTTATATGACCGGCTGAAAGACGTGATGGAGCACGTGATGGGAGAAAGCCGTGACAGCTTCGAACTGGTGTTCGTCGATGATGGTTCGCGGGATCGCACGTATCGCCTTCTGGAGGAGATAGCCGCGGTGGACTCGCGTGTGCTGGTGATCAAGCTTCGGCGCAATTTTGGCCAGACAAGCGCACTTGCCGCGGGCTTCGACCATGCCGAAGGCGAGTTCATTCTGGCGATGGATGGCGATCTGCAGCATGATCCGCTTGAGGTTCCGAACTTCCTCGCGAAGCTCGAAGAGGGCTACGACGTCGTCTCCGGATGGCGTTCGCAGAGAGGCGACAACTTCATTTTCCGCCGGATTCCTTCGCGAGCAGCAAACTGGTTGATGGCGGCGCTTTCAGGCGTCAATATTCACGATTTCGGAACGACCTTCAAGGCCTATCGCCGTGAAGTCATCCAAAACATTCCGCTGTACGGTGAGATGCACCGCTTCATTCCAGCGCTTGCCTCCTGGTATGGCGCCAGTATCTGTGAGATTCCGATATCGAATCCGGCGCGCACGGCGGGAAAGTCACACTACGGGATTTCTCGAACATTTCGGGTCTTCTTTGACCTCCTGACGATCCGTTTCCTGCTCAAGTATATGACGCGGCCGCTACACTTCTTCGGCAGCATCGGTGTGTGCGGAATGCTTTCGGGCGGGCTAATGGCTTGGTGGCTGCTGGTGCACAAGCTGCTCACGCACCACGACGTTGCGGACGAGCACGGCCCGCTCTTTCTTATTGCAGCGGTGCTGATTCTTGGCGGTATTCAGATGATGGGGATTGGTTTGCTGGGAGAACTCCAGGTGCGTCACTTTCACACCGCCGACAGCCGTGCACCCTATGCGGTCGACCGCGTTCTGAGGTTGCGCAGCACCGAAGAGCCAAGCCTTCACTAAACAATTTTCGCTGTAAACCATCCTGTGGAGATCTCGCGGGAACAAGGAACCCCTATGCCTTTGAATGTCGGAATCGTCGGTCTGCCCAACGTGGGCAAGAGCACCATCTTCAATGCACTTACCTCTGCCAAAGCACAAGCCGCGAACTATCCGTTCTGCACCATTGATCCGAACGTGGGTGTTGTGCAGGTTCCGGACGCACGCATGGAGCGCATAGTCAGGATGGTGAAGCCGAATTCAATTGTGCCGACGACGATGGAGTTTATCGATATCGCTGGAATTGTAGAGGGCGCGAGCAAGGGTGAAGGACTCGGAAACCAATTCCTTGGCCACATTCGTGCAACGGACGCGATTCTGCACGTCGTACGCTGTTTTATAGACCCGGAGGTGATTCACGTAGCGGGCAAGGTATCGCCACTCGATGACATTGACGTCATCAACACCGAACTCCTACTCGCCGACCTGGACACGGTGGAGAAGCGAAGTGTGAAGGCCGACAAGGCGGCGAAGAGCCAGTCGGCTACTGCGTTACAAAAAACGGAGGCGGAGGCTTGTAAGAAACTGCTGGCGGTCCTGAACGCGGGCCGGCCTGCTCGCGTGGCTGATCTAACGGAGGACGAGCGCGTGGTTGCGCGCGACCTCTTCCTCATCACCATGAAGCCGATGCTCTACGTTGCGAACGTGGATGAGGCTGGCATCGCCAGCGGCAATGACTACACGGCGCTAGTGGAGAAGCGCGCGGCAGAAGAGGGTAGCGAAGTCGTCCGGATCTGCGGTGCGATGGAGGCGGAAATCGCCCAGTTGGATCCGTCGGAACGGCATGAGTTTCTGGCTGAGATTGGACTGCAAGAACCCGGGCTGAATCGCCTGATCCACGCAGCCTACCGTTTGCTTGGACTGATCACCTACTTTACGAGTGGGGTTCAGGAGGTTCGTGCCTGGACGATCAAGCGCGGAACCAAGGCTCCCGGCGCGGCCGGCGTAATTCACTCGGACTTTGAGCGTGGATTTATCAAGGCAGACGCCTACCACTGCGACGATCTCTTCCTTCACGGTAGCGAACAGGCGGTAAAAGAAAAGGGTTTGCTCAAGTCGGAAGGCAAGGAGTACATCGTAAAAGACGGTGACATTCTGTTTTTCAAATTCAACGTCTAGCGAAGGCCCGGGCCGCCGGACGTGACGTAGCAGCCTCAAATGCGTCCAAACGTTACGGTAAGCTGGGCAGTCGCCTTTTCCAGGAGACGTACCTGATTTGATTCGCCTCGGCTTAGCAAGCGGCTTTTGGTGGGTTGCAGTGCTTTCCGGACGCTAGAGTCATAGAAGCGGCGTGACGGCTGCAGGTTCCCCTGGTTGAAGAGGTGTACGTTGCGCGTTCTAAGTAAAGCTCGGATGGCTGCTGTCCTTGGTGCAAGCCTTATTGTGGGCTTTTCCAACAGCTCCAGTGCAGCCACGTCGAGGAAGTTAATGAAGGCGAAACCCTCCGTCTTAGCTAAGGGAAATTCCGGTACGCCCAGAAGGCACGGCAAGGGGTCCATCGCGGCTAGTAAGAGCGTTCACCTTGCAAAGGCCAAGACGCTCGCGGGCAAGCGCATTAGCAAGGCAGAACTTGGAGCCGAGTCATCCCGGCGGGCAGCGGAAACCGAGCGGACAGCCCGACTGAACAGCGCCTTCGTGGCGACGGCGCAGCTTCGTCCCATGGCACAGCAACTCGCCTTCAATCGGAGTTCAGCAGGATTTAGCGGCGTGACAGCTTACGCGCAGTCACATCCGGGAGCGAGGGCCGCAACAGCTTATCTGTCCCTTGGACATGCCTACATGTTGGATCGCCGGTTCGGCGAGGCAGGGGATTCATTCCGACAAGCTGCCAATTCCGGAGAACTGAGCGATTATGCGGATTATCTTGGAGCTCAGGCGATGGTCCAGGCCGGGCGCTTGACGGATGCTTTTCCACTTCTAGATAAGTTTGCCGACCGCCATCCCGAGAGCATATTCAACACCAGCGCGCCCTTGCTGCTTGCGAACGCATACAACCAGCAAAAGAATGCCGCCGCAGCAGTTCGAGTTCTGGAGCCGCTGGCAAACACCCCGCAGGCCGAGCGTCCTGACTTCCAGTATGCGCTCGGACGGTCTTATCAATTGGCCGGTGACAACACGAAAGCTGCCGCTCTATACCGGTCCGTCTACGTCTCACAGCCGCTCGCCTTTGAAGCGAACCTGAGCCTGACACAGTTGCTGGCGATGGGAATGGCTCCGAGTGCTTCGGAGCGTAAGGTCCATGCGGACCAGATGTTTAATGCCAAGCGTTACGGCGAAGCAAGCATTGAATACGCCGCAATCCGCAATGACCCAAGCCTGACGGAGGCGGATCGAAATGCGCTTCAGATCTATTTGGCTGTGTGTGATCTTAAGCTGAAGCATCTCGGTCGTAAGGATGTAGAGCGGCTTCCGGTCACGGGTGACGACAGCGCGGCACTCAAACTCTATCTGCTTGCAGAGATCTCTCGCACGGAGAAGGATCGCACCAGTCACGACGCCCTCATCAACCAGATGGTGGGGCAATACCCTAAAAGTCGCTGGCTTGAAGAGGCGCTTTACTCCGGCGGCAATATGTATCTGCTGACGCACGATATGCCGCAAGCAATCTATCACTACCACCTGCTCACGGAGCGCTTTCCAAACAGCATCTATGCGCCTTCCGCGCATTGGCGGGAAGCATGGATGAACTACCGGATGCACCACTATGCTGAGGCAGGCAAGCTGATGGATGAGCAGATCGTTCGCTATGGCGCAGGTGTTGAAGCATCCAGCGCGCTGTATTGGCGCGGTCGCATTTATGAGGATGACGAGCATAACTTCCCGCAGGCCGTAAACTACTATCGGGCGCTAACGACGAACTACTGCAATTTTTATTATGGCAGTCTGGCGAAGCAGCGTTTGACCGTGCTCGGAAACCAACCTGCGGTGGCACCCGCATTGGCAATTTCATCGGTGCGGAAGTTGCAGATTCCTGACCTTGCTGGTGTCGTCCCTGAGGACGATCCGCATGTCATCAAGGCCAAGCTGCTAGCCAACGCAGCGCTAAATGAGTACATTGGACCGGAGATTGCTGCGAGTTCCGGCTCGGCGCAATGGGGCGCCCTGGCGCAGGCCCAGATTTACTCTTCCTACGGCGAATACACCCGCGCGCTCCAATCGATGAAGCATTCGGGCATCTCCTTCTTCTCGC
>JAYVDT010000374.1:0-4209 GCA_043749265.1 Rhodanobacteraceae bacterium
TGAAGCTCCCCGGAGCGACTGGTCTTTTACAGGTGACTTTCCCCGCAGGCGTGCAGCAGGCGCCGATCGACACGATGCGCTTTGTCGATGGCAGCTCAGTCAAGGTCATCGAGCACGGCGCAGGCAAGATCGTCTGGGCCGCTGACCCCGTAGAGTTCTCGGAGGAATACGATGGGACCGCCGCACTGTACCGATATGCCGAGAGCATTGCGAACATCCCTCCGGCGTTCAGACAGCTACAGCCCATGTCCCCGGGCGTTCTCGCCTTTCCCACGGTGCTCAAAGATGCAATTCTTTACAGCTTTTCTTCTGAATCGCTCGACGATCAGAAGATTGACATCGAGGATGCTGCGACGAAGGCGCGGGTCACCTTTACGCTGAGGTCTCAGCATGGAGCAATGATTCTGTTGAATCGTTCCGATGGATCGGTTCTAGCGTCATATGGCTTAACCAGCAAATAGATGTTTTAGCCACAGCGTCAAAGGGTGTCCTGTGACGTTTGTATAGCGGCGCCAGTTATGGTCAAAGACGGAGGATTGGAATGCGCCGGGATGCCGCTCAAAGTTGTAGTCCAGTACATAGGCCTGCGTTGGATCGTGCATTTCGACATAAAGTTTCTTGTTCTTTGACTTTTTTGTTGGGTAGCTAACCCCCCAATAGCCCTTTCCATTCCGCGGCCAATCCAGTCACCTTACTGAGGGCTCTGCGATCCGTGCGTATTCTCCTACCGAGCCAGTATAAGGCGATGTTTTATAGATTAGAGCTAGTAACCTTCGGGCCGACCAAGCGGCTTGTTAGACCTATGAGCGGCGGGGTGGAAACTTCAAGTGTGCAGCTTTTAATTGTTGCGTTTCACAGCAGCCATCACAAACTTTCTAGTCCGGGGAGAACTTGACGCGCGAGCCTACGTGCCGGTAGCCGCTTGAACGCATTCCAGATGGCTTTGTTCAATTTCCAGTTCGGAGACTGCTTTGTCAGCGTTGTTCCGCCTGGACATTCATCGGGACGAACCTTTGCAGTGAAAGGAAGAATCCCTCTGAGGGGAAGTGCTTTAGGGGCTCAGAGGGCCTCGCGCGTTGAATGTAAGCGTTACGCTTGCGAACTTCCCGACACATTGAAGCCCCTCACGGATATGCGTGGTTTCTCCCCGCGTGTGTCACTTTCGGCAAACTCTGTTCGGATGGTGCGTGACTCGTTTGGCATCAGGGCGATGTAGTTGGAGTCATAGATGGCTGGCAGAATGCGGTCACCAGTCTTCGCCCGTTCAGCCTGTATACGCACAAAGAGCGCCGGCGTCTGAGAAGCATTGTGCAAATGTGTGGCAACGAGCCAGCGATCACCATGCTGCTCTGCAGTCGTGTTTGCGACGATCGTCGCCTTTTTGAGTGTGCGGATAGCGCGATAGTTGCCAGCTTCCGTGCCGCGTAGATAGAAGTTGGTTGAGCGTACCTGGTTGTTCTGCGTAAGGGTCAGTCGTAGGAAATGTACGTCGGTTAGATTCGCCGGATAGACCAGGGTTAATGGCGTGACGGTCGAGTCCTCCGGACAGTCCAGTTGGGCGGATGCTTTAGACATGCTGCTTCCATCAAGATTAAGGATTTCGACAGTTGCGGTGAGCGCACGCGCGTCGCCTGCGCTGTAGTTCACGACCTCGACAGTCTCTCTGAAAGAGTTCCACTGGATATGCAACGGCTCCGAGCCAAGCTTCGAGCCAAAGTACGCGGCGGTGGGTTGGAAATAGAAATCGTAGGTTTGCCAGACGAACGAGGGCCAGCAGGGGTGACTCATCCACAGGAGAGCGCCCATGCGATAGACGCTCTGGGCCTCGAAGATCGCACGGTAGGCCTCGTAGCTGATGATCTCCCCAAGCGCCACCCAGTCTTCCACATTTGTCGCGCCGCCATACCCCTCGTTCAAGAGCGTGAGGAATGCCTCGCCACCCTGCGCACCCTTGAGGGTGAAGTCATGCAGTCCATAGTCGAGGCTCAACGGCCAGAGAGCCTGCTTCGGCATCATGAGCCGCACGCTTTCCATCGGTGGAATGGCGGGGGCGCCGATCTCCGAGTGCAGTTTAGTATCGGCGTGCTCAAAGTATTCCGGTGAGGTCAGGGCCCGGTAAGGACCATGGCCGCTTACCGGGCCATCAGCGGAGCTGCCGATGTACGGGATATCAGGGTGCAGCTCGGCGAGCTGCGCACGGAAGCCCACGTCAAGCACCTTCGGCGGGTACCACTCGTTACGTCCGCAATAGATGCCAATGGAGGGATGACGGCGGATGCGGGATAGGAAGTCGCGCGAGTTGGCGAGGAACATGGGGTCGTTTTCAGGTACCGGACCGTCCCATGGGTTCGCCAGCCAGAAGTCCTGCCAGATCAGGACGCCGTACTTGTCGCAGGCATCGAAAAAAGCATCGTCCCCTATCTGTCCGACCCAGTTGCGGATCATATTGAAGTTCATCTCGCGGTGATACCGGACAGCCGCATCGTACTCGCGAGCGCGGAAGCGGAGCATGGACTCGCCAAAGCCCCAGCTTCCACCCTTGGCGATGAGACGCCGTCCGTTGATGAAGAGGTGAAGATCTCCGCCCTTCTCGTCCGAAGTGATCTGACGAATGCCCGCCTTGAAGGTTTTGTGATCGTGAGTTTCCCCGTGGCTATCCAGCGTCAGCTCGACGTCGTACAGGTGCGGCTCGCCATAGCCAGCAGGCCACCATAGCGCTGGCTGCGCGATGTGCAACTGTGCGTGGGTTTCAGGCGAAAGCTTAACCAACACTGTTCCATTGGCGGGTACGCTCAAGCGCTGTTCAAACACAACAGTACCGAACCTGCCGCGCACGGTTCCGCTAAAGGATTTGTTACTGTGATTGACGGCTCTGCATTCAAGTGTCACGTCGGCGTAGCTGGTGTCAGGTAGCGGCAGCACAGACCGAATCAGCGGGTCTTCCAGAGTTACGACTCCGGTGGTTACAAGATTGATCTCCGCCCAGATACCAGTGTTGCGGCCGCGGATCGTCGGAATCCAGTCCCAGCCGATCGAGGCATGGTAGGTCGGATTATCGGCACCAAGCGCTCCGCCATTCTTACCTGTGCTCTCAAGCGTCTTCTGCTTGCAGCTGCCTGGCGTGTCGTTCTTATGGATCAGTATGGCGAGCGCATTGGACTCGCCGGACCGTAGTTTGCCCGTGACGTCAAATCGGCCGCGCATGAAGCCGCCCTCGATCAAGCCAAGCTTGGCGCCGTTCAGGTAGACATCGGCCTTCCAGTTAATTCCAGCGAGTTCAAGCGTCATCATCTTGCCGCGCTGGACGCGAGGTGCCATAAAGTCGGTGCGATACCAGAAATCGGAGTAGAAAAAAGAGTCTGAGATATGCAGTTGGTTCTGGCCGTAGTTGGGGTCCGGAATCGCGGCGGCGTTGTAGTACGACGTAAGAACGGTGCCCGGAACGGTGGCTACAACCCACCCACTATCCTTGAAACCAGAAGTGGAAATTGCTTCGCCGCCCGCGTCCAGCCCGCTATACCCCGCACGTTGCAGCTTCCAGGAACCGCCAGCCAAATTCAGCCTGCCGCCTTCACCCGGGTTCGGCATTGGCTTCGCCCGTGTAAGAAAGCCGCCATGGCCGAAGACCTCAATCTCAGAGAGGATATAGCCCTCCGCCGAACCGGGCCGCGTCATCAGCACCCGAAGGTATCGAGCAGTGACTGGGCTGGAAAGTTTTATATCATCGGTGGACATCAATTCGGAGCCGCCGATGGGGCTGAGCGGTTGAACATCTCCCCATTGGTCGTTATCGTTGGAGATCTGAAGTCTGCCTTCTGCAGCACGCGCCAGCCAGTGTAGCTTGACGTTGTCGAACGGGAATGGCGAACCCAAATCGATCGATACCCATTCCTCGTCGATACCGGCACTCTTCCACGCGCTCGTAAAGCTGTAGGGCCCACCGAGGTTGACTCGCTGTTGACCGCGAAAGAACGCCAGCTGCCCGAGCCGCCAGAACGGTGAGTTGGCATTATCCGCCATCGCTGCCTCTGTCGTCCCTGCATTAGCGGTACTGCCCATGGCCGCTACCGGCATCGTCATCGCGAATGCCACCCGATAATAGCGTCCTACGAAGGGTTGGCTGAAAGAGATGGAGGGTCGTAGCAGATGTGTTCCGCGGACCAGGTCGGGCGGATAATTCTCCGTTGGCAGTGGTTGACCACCTGTGGC
>JAYVDT010000375.1:0-4201 GCA_043749265.1 Rhodanobacteraceae bacterium
ATTGCTTGGGCGAGCGGCTCCGAAGGCACGGTCCTCCTGACCACGGATGGTGGCACGAACTGGAAGAATTGCACCAAACCAAAGGGTGGCGAGAGGCTCGACTTCCGTGGTGTTCAAGGTTTCGATGCACATACGGCGGTGCTGATGGCGAGCGGCAAGGGCGCGCTCTCCGCGATTTACAAGACGACCGACAGTTGCGCAACGTGGACCAGGGTCTTCGACAATCCGGATGCGACGGGCTTTTTTGATTCCGTCAAGCGAGTCACTTCGAGGCAACTCTATCTCATGGGCGATCCCGTCGATGGCAAATTCGCAATGTTTTTCTCCGACGACGTCGGTGATCACTGGTACATCGCCGATGACCCAGGCAGGGAGTCGCTCAAGGAAGACGGTGCGTTTGCTGCAAGCAATTCATCCATCCTTGCCGTGGGGCCTTACCTGTTCTTTGGCACTGGCGCGACCGAGACCGCAGCGCCCTCTGTTTACTACACGCGTCCCAAGTGCCAGAAGCCCGATGAATCCTGCGCCATCGAGTGGGTGAAGACGTCGATTCCAATGCAGTCCGGGGCGGTGACGAGCGGTGTCTTCGCTATCGCGGGGCGTTCCGCCATAAATGGGAGGGGAGCCCTCAGGGTGATTGCCGTCGCGGTTGGCGGCGACTATGCCAAACCTGCGATGGCGGGCGCAGTCTTTACCGTTGACGGCGGGGCTCATTGGGAGCCCGCAGTTAAGCCTCCCGCGGGATATCGTTCCGCGGTGGCCTATGCAGCGGATGCAGTCGCCTGGATCGCCGCAGGCCCCACCGGGACAGATGTCTCGCGCGACGACGGAAAAACGTGGATGTCACTACGTCCTTCTTCGGGGGAAGCTCCGGATGCAGATCAATCATGGAATGCCATCTCGCTTCCATTTGTCGTCGGAGCGAAGGGACGTATCGGCAAACTCAGCCTGGGCGTTCTCAAGAAGTAGCCGTTAGCTCGGCGAAGGGTCCGCGATCATTTCTGTCTCATACTCGTCCGCAGGCTCCGGCAGCAGGTATTCATTGGCTAGCGAGGCCAGATACTGGCACGTCTCCGGTGCCAGCCCTACGATCCTGGCGGCGAGCCAAGCCTGCGGCGTGATCGTAATCTCTGCCCGCCCGGCCTGTACCGCGTTGTAGATCTTGTTTGCTGAGTACTTGACGGTGGCAGCAATTCCCGGCGTCTTCGCGCCGAAGTCGAACCACTCCTTTTCTTTCTCGCGCTGACCGCTGAAGATTGCGTGGTTCTCTCCGCCCGTACGCATCAGTCCTGGACAGACGGTGGTCACACGGATTCCCTTGTGCCTCAACTCCGCGTGCAGGCCTTCAGAGAAGCCAGTCAGCGCAAATTTGGATGCGACGTACGGCAGTAGATGCGGCACGGCAATCTTGCCGCCGATGCTCGCAATATTCACGATCGATCCGGCACCACGTCCCAGCAGATGCGGGAGCGCAGCTTTGATGGTGTAGAGCGCCGCGAAGAAGTTGATCTGCATAGCGCGGTCGAACGCCTCGAGCGGCTGATCCTCAACCGGACCCACTTCGATCATTCCGGCGTTATTAATCAGGCAGTCCAGCCGGCCAAATGTCCGCATCGTTACGTCGATCAAACCCGCGACCTGGTTCGCGTCCGTCAGGTCGCACTCAACCAGAAGGATATCGTCTTCATGCTCCACATCACGGGAGCGCAGCAGGCCATCGCGGGCCGTTTCCAGCTCCTCTTCATTCCTGGCTGCAAGCACCAGCTTCAGGCCGGCACGGCCAAAACGATGCGCTAGTGCCAGCCCCAGGCCGCGTGACCCGCCCGTGATGATCGCCACATGGCCTTTGCGCAGACGGGGCGAAGCGGGAGTCAGAGCATAGGCAAGGGCAGCGACGGCAGAGGTCAGCAGGATCGGGCCAGTGTATGCGTACGTCAACTTCTTCATAGTCTGTAGGATGCCGGGTGACGTTCGAAGGTCCCCTTGGTATTGCGTTTGTCCGAAATTGCGCGCCTCAGGCTAGACTGGACTGAATGGTGACAAAGCGTAAATCTCGAGGTGGCTACATGATTTCCGTTGTGGCGGAGATGTATGAGATCCATCCTCAGACCCTGCGCATGTACGAGCGCGAAGGCCTGCTGCGCCCCAGCCGATCCGATGGCAATACCCGGCTCTACACAGATGAAGACCTGGAGCGCCTTGAGTTCATTCTCAATCTGGCCCGCGACCTGGGCGTCAATATCGCCGGCATCGCCATCATCCTGCAGATGCGCGAGCGGATGGAGGAGATGAACCGGCAGATGCAGAGCTTCGTCGACTATGTCCGCGACGAGATGCTTAATCGGATGCAGCAGACTGCAAATCCGGGCGCCGGCCTGGTGCCGCTGCGGCGTGCGCCCATCGTGGTGAAGGCGGCTGTAAAAGCCGTCCAGAAAGAACCGACCAGGAAAAGCAAGAAAAAGTAGCAGTATGCGGAGATCCGACCGCTTTCGGTAGACTTGTCCTGAGGGTTTTGTCTGCGATGAGCTCGTTGTTGCACTTGCTGTTTTACGTGGCCGTGGTGGGTTCGGTCACATCGTCCATCTATTGCCTTATGGTGATTGCCGCCGCCGCGCGTTTTGGCCTACGCAAACGCCGCGACGACCGCGCCCCCGCCGACTTTACCCCACCTCTCAGTGTGCTAAAACCGCTTCACGGAACTGAACCCGGCATCGAACGAAATCTTGAAAGCTTCTTCGACCAACAATATCCCGCCGACTTCGAACTGCTCTTCTGCGCCCGCCACGACACGGATCTCGGCCTGCAACTCGCCCGCAAAGTTGGCGAGCGTTACCCCAATGTGCAGGCTCAGTACGTTACTTGCGGCGAGCCGATGCCGAAGTTCCACAATGCCAAGGTCTACTCGCTGGAGAAGCTGAACTCCGTGGCGAAGTACGATCTGTTCATCACCAGTGACGCCGATGTTCGCGTCGAACCCGACTACCTCCTGCGCATGGTCCAGAACCTGAAGGATCCAAAGCTCGGTCTGGCAAGCTGCGTTTACCTTGGGACCGTTTATGGCGGGGACAAGGCCAGCTTCGCCTCCAAGCTCGACGCCGTCGGCAAGAGCGTTGAGATGACCTCCGGCGTGCTTGTCGCGGACATGATCGAAGGCACCAGATTCGCACTCGGTGCGACTATGGCCGTGCGGAGGAAAAGCTTCAGTGACGTGGGTGGTTTTGCCGAACTGGGGCAGTTCTATGCGGATGACTTTGAACTCGGCAACCGTCTCGCCAAGCAGGGAACAGGTGTCAAGATGGCGACGCACATCATCCGTCTGATGGTGCAGGACGTGCCATTCTGGCTATCTTTCCGCAACCAGTTGCGCTGGATGCAGAGCACGCGGCGCTCACGTCCATGGGGCCACCTGGGCAGCGGCCTTACCTTTGCGATGCCGTTCGGATTGCTAGGGCTTATATGGGGTTTCGCCTCCGGACACCCGGTGACTGGCATCCTTTGGCTTGCTGGAATGGTGGTCAACCGCTGGCTTCAGGCGCTCGCTATTCTGGGGGTTATGAAAGATGATCGTCTGCTGCGCAATGCCGCCGTCTATCCGTTGCGCGATCTGCTCGGGAGTCTGTTGTGGCTCGGAAGCTACGGTGGCGACAAGTTCTACTATCGCGGTAAGGTCTACACCCTCAAACCGGGTGGCCGCGTAGAAGCGCCTGAGTAGTCTGCATCGAGAGATGCAGGACAATGTTGCACAGGGCCACGCTGACGTGGTGCCTCAAAACAAAACTGCTTCTGACAGGGATCGCCTACCGGTTTGTGAGAATGCTCTTGCCCCCGGCTGCGGCCAAGGTCCGTACCGGCCCCAGGCTGCCCAGATTCTTCGCACGTGATTCCGGATTGTAGGTAAGCAGGAAGACTCGTCCCGGCCCCCGCCAGAGCGTTCGCAGGCTCTCGTCCGTCTCGAAGATTGCAGGTGCATCCGGCCAGAAACTCCCGAACCACGGCCCGTTAATGCGGCCGTTCACCAGGTGCACTTGCTGCCGGGTGTAGAAAAGTAGTGTCGACCCGGAGGTTAGTTCCCCATCCAGCACAATCAGGTCGTTCGCTCGTGGCTCCGCCTTCTGGAGTTTCACGATCGCATCCGCCAGCGACTTTGAACCGAGGATGGGATTGAACCTCACGAGCCCCTCGTGCATGGCCAGCAGCACGG
>JAYVDT010000376.1:0-4182 GCA_043749265.1 Rhodanobacteraceae bacterium
GGTGGAAAGGAGGACGAATCGGAACTGTTCGCCAAGGTCGTAGTTGGAGGGACAGACGGAATTTCCAGCGTTTTCGATAAAGAGAAAATCGAGCGGGCCGACAACCCAGGCTTCAATCGCGGTCTGCAGCATCGGCGGGCGTCGAGGTGGCAGATAATCCCGGTACTGATTGGTTTCACTTTAGGCGTTGCTAGTATGGAGGCGAGCGGGTCCGACCAACGCCACTCGAACGCTCCCGCCTCTTGATCTCAAGCGTTCCCTTGCTGATCTATTGCGCGCAATGCAGAATGCAGCGAGCGTCCATATACATCGATCAAATCATCGGAGAGTCGGAGGCTTGCGGCGGCCTCATCTTCGAAGCCGTTCATTTCAAGCTCGGCGTCTTCTCCGGCGCAGACAAGAGCGCTCTGATCTTCGGTTACGAACTCGCCTGCTGAGCAACTTTTGCACGATTTTCAAGGATGCGGCTGCTCATGCGGCAATCTCGAGTCATTCCACCTTGATCTCTCACCTGGAGATGACGTCCTGCACGTGGACCCTCCCTATTATGCTGAGGCCGAAGCGGCTGCGGGTTCAACTCGGTTGCTGCCTGTAATGCAGCTGTACCTGCTTCGACCTGTTTTGGGTGTTTGTTGAATTTGCTCACGAGTGACCCAGGGTCGCCAACCCCTACATGAATACGGCCGTGTTGATCTATCGTCACCAGCGGACGATCGCCTGACCCGCAAGAATCTTCACAGAGCTCGCATACTTCTGTGAGTTGATGAGAAGAGAATGGGACATGGAATGTGCATCCCTTGGAGTCGCAGAGGTTCACCATATGCACTACACCTGCTTGAAGAGCAAAGAACGCGTTTGAACACTGTTCCGTCTTTCATCGCAGCACTTTGAACTATATGTGAGCCGAGCATTCAAATGCATTGCTCCCATGCAGGGCGAAGTGCAGAGACTCGCTGTTCCACAGCGGCAGAAGGTCTGACACGCCTGCAAACGCTCATGATTTCCCCCGATTCCTCAAGTAAGGAAGGGCCTCACTGAGAGCTGCTATTGCGATGGAGATCTCCTGCTTGCCCTTGCCTCTCGCCGTCGTTTCGCGAGATCTCTAGGTAAATACGTATCAAGCGTAGCTTGCGCCATGGGGTCATCGAAGTACACCAGGAACCCTGCCACCTCGCTTGCTATAGCGGCGGGCTTCGTCCTGCAAATATTTATCTTGTGAAGCGCGAGGGCGGTTAGGTCTGGTGCGAGTGCGTAGACAGAAAGGATCGCTGTCAGGAAAGTGGAGACGAAGGCAAAAGAATAGAAGAAACAGTTGTGCATCGTGTTTCCTCCGATGAAGCACTGCGAGGCACGAGAAACTAGGGCGGCTTACTGACTATCGCTTCATTTGGAAAACAGGTCTTCAGAAATGCAAATTGCAGGAAATACAACTTGTCTATCGATGGCTTGGGCAGATGCCGCATCATCAGCACTGTCACGCATTTAAACGTTAATGCTCTGCCAACGAAGATTTTGCCTGGCACCAGAGAGCATCTGCGACAGCATCGTACGGATGTCGATGCAGCAGAGATAGATGCAGGCACTCGCTGGGTGCAATCCTATCTTCCGCTAATCGCGATTGGAGGATGATTACAAACTCACCAGCCATATCCGCTTTTCACGCATGATAACGTTCTGATCATTCTTATACGAGGAGTTCCATGAAGACTGTGATCAAACCATGCTCGACCTTCGTACTGGTTGCTGGGATGTCATTGCTCGGGCGGTTTGACGCTCAACAAACGCAGAATACGACACTTCAAATCACGTTGGTGCGTGTTCAGCCTGACTCGCCAAAACCTAGTTTTAGAGTAGTGTTGCACAATATCGGCGAATATCCGCTCATTCTGAATCTTGGGATGATGCTGGCAAACGGCAAACAACAATATGCGGATGCTGTGACCCTGGTACTGACAGACAATCAGGGAAACACTACTCCGTTAGAGCTTTTGGACCCTGCAATTGTTGGAGGGCGGATCGACCCCTTAATCCTGCCGCTTCCAAAGGGTTCGACGTTTATCTTGCCCATCAACTTGGCTGACTACATTTCGCCCAAGAATAATAGTTGGAAAGTTACGCTCATCCCAGGTAAATACAGGATCTCCGCGGCCTACGCAGGGGTTGGCGTTTCTCAACGACGAGCGAATCCAGACATGCAGGGAATTTCCCTTATGCCCTACTGGACGGGGGCGGTGAGATCAAATGCAGTGACGTTCACAGTGTCGAAGACAGTGGATTTTCCGCATGGGAAATGACGCTTCGTCCTACATCGCCATAATTCCAACGGATGCTTCTGTACTCTCGATCTTTACAGCGCGACCGAAAGCCCGCGTGCAGATTGTAATCTGATTACCCATTCGCAGCGATCCGCGCCACACAATCTACTTGCCTCTGCCATTTACCTTGAATGAAGGGTAGTTTATACGCACAGCGCAGCTTGCCCCGCACTGACCCAAAAGACCTCAAGGAATACGTCCGCAGAACCGGCCCTTACATATTTGGAATGACGGCAGGTATCCAGAACCGGTTGCCCTATGGCAATTTACAGTGCCTCTTGCTGGCATGGATGTGCACCAAGGCGGTCAGAATACAGAGTAGGGAAGTGCAGCTAGGCCATTTTTGGGCAGGGTTCATGCGGAAGCTGGGCATGCTGTCGGACAGCGGCGGCAGTCGGCCGACCGGACGCGCTTACGGAACCGAATAGACCGCCTGTTCAATGCGCATGTCCAGCTAATCTCTGGAACGCCGGGCCGAAAACGCACGATTTCCTCTACCGTGGCCGACGAGACAGACCTTTGGTGGAACTCTAAGAGTCCGACGCAAGACACGCTTTGGCAGAGCGGTGTCAGGCTTGGCGAGTGACCGTTTCAAGAGATCATCGCCAACCTTGTATCGCGCGATATGCGCATCCTGAAAGCGATGCGGCGGTCATTGCTCGGCCTCGATCTGTATATGTGGCTTTCATATAGGACGTTGAGCCTGTGCAGCGCGACCGGACCGAAGGCGCAACGGCTATCATGCCATCAGCTTTACGTGCAGTCTGGCAAAGACCTCGCTTCGGCTGCCGACAAGGGCACCGTTGACTACTTTCGGACAGATGCGCTGCTCAAACTCCGCAAGTTGAAATGGTGCTGGCCGACGCTCGATTACAAGACATCAAAAGGGGGCAACCAGTGGTACTCGGGCGGAAGGCTCATATTGGCTTCGATGCAAAGGGACGGCACGGTGCAATCGGTGGTGACAACAGCGGCCAACGTGGCGGACTGTCGCGTGCTGCCCGACCTGCTGCATGGCGAAGAACGCAGAGTGTGGGGCGACCGCGCCTACAAGGGCCAGACTGAACCGATCAAAGAAGCCGCACCGAAGGCTCAATATGTGATGTGCAACAGAACCAGATAAAAGAACCGGATAGAAGAGTTACAGCGTGCAAAAAATCGGAGAAAGGCGAGCGTGCGGACGAAGGTAGAACATCCGTTCCGCATTCCTGAAACGCATCTTTGGCTTCGACAAAGTCCGCTATCGCGGCCTGGCCAAGAACCACCGGTTGTGCGCCTGCTTCGCGCTCGTCAACCTGTATTTACACCGCAAATGTCTGGTCGTCCTTGTGCAGAACTGCGCCTAAAAATCATGGGTTGGCAATTCAACTCGCGCACAAAGCCCCGCAAAAAACTACAGTAGCTGAATCCACTAAAGCCACGCACACGCTAGCTAAACTGCATACCTCTAGAGAGGTTCCTTAGATCGGTACAAACTTCATAACAGCCTCTAGAGTTCGGCAAGACCAGTCTGCTGCTCCCGATGGCCGAGGCCTCACGCGATCATCCGGACATGCTAATTGGGACTAATGAATAGGAACGCGAATAGGCGATCCGGTATAGGTAACTGTGCTGAATTGTGTGCTGGCAGCAAATCCAGTGCCCACATTCGGAGCCACAAGCGTGACATGAAACACCCTTTGTTGCTGTATCCCCGGGTATTGACCCTGCCGTTGTCCGAAGCTGAGTGTTTTAGCCGAGTCATCCCATTGCAGGGAGATGGTGGCATGCTCCCCCTTCTCATAAAAATAGCCGTCACCGGCGTCATCATAAAGGGTAAAGCTGCCGTTGGCTCCGGTGTAAATGCGTAGTTCTGTCGGGTCGCCGG
>JAYVDT010000377.1:0-4179 GCA_043749265.1 Rhodanobacteraceae bacterium
CCGAGAATAGATAAAACTTTCAACCTGTTTCTGCTTATCGCTTCTTCGTCTTTGCGTTCTTTTGGTTCAGCTTTTTCTGGTTGCCTGCCGCCATACGCCCAGTTGCTTGATGGCTTGCTTCAGGGTGCCGACGACGACGTCAGGTCTTGCTGTTCCGAAGCGCTCTACGACGTCGTCGCTGTCTTCGAATGTATTCCAGAAGGCTACCGCGATGCGGTTTTCAGGCATGTAGGTACGGACGACCTTGCAGAACTCGCGGGCCGGCGCGAAGGCAAAGGGCGGAACGGCAGAGATGAAGACCACGGTGTCCTTCTCTGCCGCGAGACGCTCCAGGACCTCTGATGAAAGGCCATCGGGCATGAGGGTGATGGTCTGGAAGTCCTCGCGTTCCAGAAGTTGCGTCAACATCTCGGTCGTCAGCTCATCGGCGGGGTCACGTGACGAGATACAGACTACCGCGAACTCTTTGAGAGGTGGCACCTGGTGGGCCTCGATAATCCTGGACCGGCTCGACTTTTCTTCTACGATTGGCGCTTTCTGGCGGTAACCCGATAGCGTGGCTACCAACTCGCCGATATTGAGAAGGATAAAGGCGGCCCGCTCTGGATCCATAGCACCGGCGTGGCGGTCCTCTTCCGCCAGGCTAAGCGCGGGCACGAGGACGTTATCGTACAAGTCCACGAGCGGCTTGCCGTCGAGGTATTGCTCTGCAATTGCCTTGGCTTCCAGTTTGTCGGAGGCGAGGAGCCGCTCATAAAAGTGGGCTGCAGGTGAAAGCTGCACGTTGCTGCCGAGCAGACTATGCAAGAACGACATTTGTGGGACATGCCTTCCAAGGACGACGAGGCAGACGGTGAGAGGTGTGGAGAGTACGAGACCAGGCCAGCCCCAGAGCATGGTCCAGAAAATAGCACTGGAGAGTAAGGCCAGCGAGGATATACCTGTCCGGGAACTGAAGATCCATGGCTCAATAAAGTTAGTGACGGTGACTTCAAGAATTAGAAATAGAACTATTACGGATAATGGGGGCCACCATGTTGTCGAGACAGCGATCGATAACAATAACGGCAGCAGCATGCCGACTGTAGTGCCAATGAATGGGATGATGCGCAGCACTCCGGCGAGCACACCCCAGAGCGTTGCGTTCGGCACATGGAGCAGATGCAAGCCTAGTCCAAAGGCCAGGCCGTAGCAGGCGTTGACTTTTATCTGCATTACGAAATATTGGCTTATTCGCCTGGTGGCTTCGTCGAGCGCACGTGTCATCAGGTTGATCTTTGCCATACCGGCCAGAAGGAGAACGCGATGGCGCAGGTCACTGCGATTCATGAGCATATAAATTGCGAATACGAGAACGATGGCAAACCCGCCCACCCTGCGCGCCGCCTCCATGACGAAGCTGCCGGCGGATCGTAATTTTTCGTTTCTGGGTTGGACCAGTTGGACCGGCACGCCTTCTGGCGTGTTGCTGACGCTGCTGCGGGTAAGGTCCTCGCCAAGATCCTCCACCGAGGCGAGCGCGTTCTTGAGAGAAGAAACGGTTGGAGAGTGCAGAGCCACAAGCCTGCTTTGTATATTGCTTCGGTATCCCGGAAGAGTGTCAGCAATGCTTACCACTTGCCGGGAGATGACATAAGCGGCTGCAACAAAGAGGGATGAGGTGACAATCATGACCGCTGCGACGGCAATTTCCCTTCGGAATCGCCAACTTTCCAACCTGGCCACTGCGGGAGCTAGAAGTAGTGACACAGTCAGCGCGAATGCAAGCGGAACAAGGATTGTCTTCCCCAGGACGAAGAGAAGGACGACAACGACTGCGAAAAAAAGAGATCCACCGGATGCCACGTCAGGCAATCTGTTTCGGGACATAAATCCCCCTCCATCGATTTCTCAACTTAGCCGACACGATACAGCAGACTTCGCTCTTTGCGCCGGGAAAAGAGCAGAACCGATTCACCGCAACCTCAAGCCCATGTACCAAGTGCCTGACGCTAGTCTGCGCAATGGACACAACGTATTTCGAGAAGGGTGCAGTCGTCCTCGAGCTGGGCACCACCGATGAAGGAGTTTACATCTTCGAGAATCATGCTTAGTGTTGCGCCGGACCTGATCAGGTCGCGCAGACGCTCGTCGCCATAGGGTTCACCCTGACCGGTTTCCGCTTCGGTCACTCCATCGGTGACGATCAGGATTCTCTCGCCAGGCTGTATATGCCGCTGCTCGGAGGTATAGCTTGCAGAGGGTATGAGGCCCACGGGCAGGTTGCTGTTCTGTAGCTGGTGCACCTCGTTTTGACGATGAATCACTGGCTGAACATGTCCGCAGTTGATGTACTCAATCTCACCCTTGGAAGTAAGCCGGAGAATAACAAGGGTTGCGTACTTGCCGATATTTTTCTGGCAGATAAATTGATTGGTGAATTGCGCAATCTGTGAGAGCGGTTGTCGGGCCAGCAATTGCGCATAGATCAAGCCTTGCAGGGTAGAGCCGAGGATTGCGGCAGAAAGACCTTTACCTGAGATATCGGCCACGACGATATACAGGCCATCGTCCATACTGACCACGTCGTAGAAGTCGCCGCCAATGCCCTTGCATGGCAAACTGTGAGCTTCGACACTTGCGAAGCTGAGCTTCGGGATCCGCACGCGCATAAGACCTTGTTGAATCTCGGAGGCAATCTTCAGCTCCTCAATGTACCGTCTTCCCTCCTCCTCGGCTCGAGCAAGGTTGGTGTGTTCGACCAGCATAGCGGCCTCGCTGGCGATCAGATTGAGTAGATCGCTGTCGATGCTGGTGAGCTTGTTTCGTTCCTTGCGGCTGTCCAGATAGAGGACGCCAAGAACGTCGACTTCTCTTGTCTTTCGTTCTACCGCTGGCTTGCGCAAAGGTATGCACAAGATAGCCCTCAGGCTTTGAGCCACCATGCTGTTCGATAGCATTCCAGCCCCGGCAGACAAGGTGTCCGTGATGATGTATTCCAAACCGCTGTCCAGTGAGCGTTGGATTGCGGTCGTGGAAACCGTCGATTCATCTGCGCGAATACCGTGTTGAGCATCCCAGCCGGCCGCGAGGGCAAGTGTCCCCGTACCGTTGCGAAGAAAGACATATCCACGTTCGGCGCCGGTAAGTGAGAGTGTGATCTCAATCAAGGCGGTCAGGATTTCATTTACCCCGTTGAGAGCGTTGAGCCGGCGTGCCGCTTGCACAAACCAACTGAGTTTCCCGAGACTCAGTTCGCGGCCATCATCCCCTGGGGTTTGGTTGAGTAGAGTGCGCAGCGGGAGATCTGACTCAATGTCGGCAGTGCAGAAGTGGAGTTGCACTGCATCCGACGCACCGATCTGGACGAGGTCGCCGTCCGCCAAGACGCAACGCTGAACTTTGACACCATTCACGAAGGTTCCGCCTCGAGTTGCGGCGGCGACCAGCAGGAAGTGAGGGTCTTCCCACACAATCTGCGCGTGGTTCCGCGAGACAAACGGGTACGACAGCAGGAGGTCTTGATTGGCTTCACGACCAATTGTGAAGGGACAATGGGTGATCGTGACCTCTCGTCGCCTTGCGCCTTCTGACAGCAACAGAACCGCTTTGTAACGAGGCTGTTCCATAGGCACGATCTTACCCCCCTTCCCGGAATTACCGGGTCGGATGATCGCTTACTGAGACATCCGGCATTAGATGGCTTCAGTTGTCGCCCTGCGTTGAATTGTCCGAGATCCTAGTTTCTTATAGACGGCTGGGCTTGTGGGAGCATTCCCTTTCCAACTCTCTGGAGCTTTCTGAACTTGTCAACCTGGTACTCCGCCTGCTTCGCCAAATCGAAGATGTATTCAAGCTGTTCATTCCTATCCTGAGCTTCTTTTGCGCTTAGAACGGTTAAATCAACTACCTGTAGCCAGGTGAGGAGCTCCTCGAATTTTTCTTTTTCGAAGTAAGTCGAGCCATATGCTTCGCTCTTGCCGAGGAGCCATTGGACGTCGGGATGTTCCCAGAATTGGTTTGACCCAATCGTCTCAAGCAGTGTCGCCTGCTGGGTTAGCAGCACTAGGATGCGGGCGGACGCACGCCAGGAGTCTTCCCCATGGATGCCCACCGTCGAAAACATCCCCGCCAGCGCAGAACGCAATCTTAGTTCATCGAAAAAAGCTGTCCTGTTTACCGCTTCTGGAAGACTCTTCA
>JAYVDT010000378.1:0-13077 GCA_043749265.1 Rhodanobacteraceae bacterium
CGCGGCTCCTGCGCCCGATGAGACGACCATCTGTCGCTTCCGCCATCTGCTGGAAAAGCATGATCTATGCGGCATGATGCTGGATGCAGTCAACATCCATCTGGAGGCAAAAGGCATCAAGATCGCGACCGGCACGATTGTGGATGCCACCATCATCCATGCTCCTTCTTCCACCAAGAACGCCAGTGGGGAACGCGATCCGGAGATGCACCAGACGAAGAAGGGCAACCAGTGGTACTTCGGACTGAAGGCACATATCGGTGTCGATGCGAAGCAGGGCACGGTGCACTCGGTGGTGACGACAGCAGCCAACGTGGCGGACTGTCGTGTACTACCCGAGTTGCTGCATGGCGAAGAGCGCAAGGTATGGGGCGACGGTGGCTATCAGGGCCAGACTGAAGCGATCAAAGAAGCCGCACCGAAGGCCCAGGATATGACGTGCAAGCGAACCAGATACAAGGGCCGGGTAGACGAGTCACAGCGAGCAAAGAACCGTAGTAAGTCGAGTGTGCGTGCCAAGGTAGAACATCCGTTCCGCATCCTGAAACGCATCTTCGGCTTCGATAAGGTCCGCTACCGGGGTCTAGCGAAAAACCACCACCGACTGTGCGCCTGCTTCGCGCTGATAAACCTGTATCTCCACCGTAAACATCTGGTCGGACTCGCGCAGAGCTGCGCCTGAAATCATGGGTTGACACTTCTACCCGCGCACAAAGCCACGCGATCATCCCCAAAACCGATGAACTCACCAAAGCCACGCACACGCCAGCTAAATTGCATACCTGTACAGAGGTTCCCTAAGCTTTGCCGCGAATTGGAGGAAACAGAAATGAGCATGCAATGGATAAAAGTTTTTGCAACGGATCTATCTGCAGTAGGACTCAGAACCCGGAGGTCCCTGCCGGACCTATCC
This sequence comes from Rhodanobacteraceae bacterium, assembly GCA_043749265.1. GTDB lineage: Bacteria > Acidobacteriota > Terriglobia > Terriglobales > Acidobacteriaceae > Edaphobacter. The sequence goes on from JAYVDT010000378.1 coordinate 914, forward strand.
TCCTGTCGTCGCTACGCGGCATCTCTTGCGGCATTTTCTTATAGACGTGGTAGGCGTCCGTGAAAATGATGAGGATTTGTATGCTGGCATCGAACACCGGCCGACCCAGAATGTAACGCAGTGCCTCAAGCTGATCACGTGGAAAGGGCCGGAGCGCATCGTGCGGAACGCCTTTCTGGCATGCCCGCATGTACAACCGGCGGAAAGTGAATTGCGTGAGGAAAAGACAACATTAAGAAGCTCACCGATGGACTCTTCGATCGCGTCTTCGACAAGATCGCCGAGGATTACCCAGCTATCGAAGCAAACAGCTAAATCGTCGACTTTGGGATGGCGAAGTTTCTTGACCAGCGAAATCGGCATGACGTTGTCCTTTCCAATGTTCGCGGCTTCAAACGAGTGAAAAATTACCTGGCGTGCGACTTTTGACGTTTGGTGTAGTGACCCCTAGACTGTGAGGAGATAGAGTCTGCACATGGATTCCGTAGCATTGACGGTGCAAGGAGATCTTTTGATCCAGGGCTTGAGCGATGAAACCGGTATCTCTCACAAGACGAAAACCAAGGTTCTTGATGTCGTCCGCGAAAGGACTCAGGGGCTTCACGGCCAACTCGAGGCAAGCTTCGACCTGTCGCGATTTATGTCTTCCCACAGTTCGTACAATCATCTGTTACAGGCCTATCTCGGAATTTACCGACCATTCGAGCGGTTGCTGGGACAGCATCATACCCTCGTGGCGAATCGATATAAGACGACATTGATCGAGAACGATTTAATGGCACTTGGCGCGACGAAAGACGAAATCAGGGAGGTTGCGGATTGTTGCTTACCGTCTACTTTTGAAGAAAATGACAGTCTCTATGGAGCCTTGTATGTTCTAGAAGGATCCAATCTTGGCGGCCAGATTATTTATCGCCAAATAGAATCTTCTCTCCAGATCAATCAAGACACAGGCTCTTCGTTTTTCCACGGAGACGGGGAGCGCACAGGGCTTGTGTGGAAGAACTTTCTCGCTGAACTTGAACAACGCGTCATCTCAGCTGATCGGGCCGCTGAAGGTGCCTGTGCAATGTTTAATGTTTTCGAGATCTGGCTTTCACAAGTTGCTATGAAAGTAGGCGTATGCCCTTAATGAATGAACCTATCGTCGACTTAGAGACATGCGCTCGCGAACCGATTCATATCCCAGGCGCGATTCAACCTCATGGGGTTCTGCTGGTTCTAAAGGAACCTGAACTTACCATCGTCCAGGCGAGCGAGAACACGGATCTCTTTTTTGGCCGCCGCGCCGATCACTTGGTTGGGGAAAAGCTCGACATCCTGCTGACCAGAGAGCAGGTGGATGCAATCAGGGGTGCTTTGGTCTCTGATGATCAAGCCGAAATTAATCCGCTGCAGCTTGGATTTACGGGCATGGACGGAAAGATAGCACTTGAAGGAATACTTCATCAGCACGACGGGTTTGCGATTCTGGAGTTCGAGCCGGCGATGTCTTCTGAGGGCAGTGCAAACTTTCTTAACTTCTATAAAACCGTATCCAAAACAACAGGTCGGCTTCAATCTGCGCCTGACCTGCAGGCGCTTGTTGATGAGGCTGCTGCCGGCGTAAGGCAGATGACGGGTTTCGACCGGGTTATGATCTACAGGTTCGCCGACAACGGGGAGGGCGAAGTTATCGCCGAATCAAAAGCAGAGACCGTGGACCCCTACCTCGGTCTTCGTTACCCCGCGAGTGACATCCCTGAACAGGCGCGGCGGTTGTACACAATCAGTTCGATCCGGTGTATTCCTACGGTGACGTACAAGCCAGTCCCACTCGTTCCCAGCATCAATACAACCACGGACCGTCCAACCGATCTCAGCCATGCCGGTCTGAGAAGCGTATCCCCAATTCACTGCGAGTACCTGCAAAATATGGGGGTTTCGGCTTCCATGTCTGTTTCGGTTGTACGCGAAGGAAAACTCTGGGGTCTGATCGCTTGCCACCACTTCGCTCCCAAATCTGTTCCCTATGAAACACGTAAGGCCTGTTCCTTCATCGGCCAGATTCTGTCCGGCGAAATAGGTCGACGTGAGGCGGAGGCGAATTCAACCTACAACTCCGAGGCCACAAGTGTGCAGGCCAAATTTCTGGAGTTGATCCGTTCGTCTGCACATCCATTGGCTGAGTTAGTGAACTCGACACCCAACCTGCTTGACCTCATTCCCGCCGCGGGTGCCGCTGTCGTTATGAAAGACAAAGCCCAAATGATCGGGGTTACCCCCACCTACACCGAAGTAATGTCAATTGTTGCCTCGCTGCGGGGGGCTGACGTTCCGCGTACCTTTTCAACCCGGTCCTTGAAGAATCATTTCAGCGATGCTGGAAGCATGACGAAAACGGCGTCCGGAGTGATCGCGCTTGAGATCTCACCCGAAAATGAAGAATATATCCTCTACTTCCGTCCGGAAGTCGCGCAGACCGTAACGTGGGGCGGAGATCCCAACAAAGTGGCCATTGCCACTGTAGAAGGGTTTCGTCTGAGCCCTAGAAAATCTTTTGCCGCCTGGCGAGAGAAACTGCAAGGAGCTTCACTGCCATGGACTGCCAACGAAGTTCGAGCAGCAGATGAACTCCGCAAGCTGGTCGGCGGGATCTCCCACCGTGTCTCACCGTCCGCCAACCGCTCGGCTTAGGTGATCATGCAGGGCGAACGTCGGTTGAACGTGTAACGAACTCATAGGGCAAAAAGATGGAGATCACCGTTCCTGATGCGGGCTTCGTTATGGAGCTTTGGACGGAGATAATACCTCCGTGCCTGTCAATGAGGTCCTTGGTGACCCACATACCAAGACCTGTGCCGTTTATTCCTTTTGTGGTGAAGAAGGGTTCAAAGATTCGTTGTTGGTTTTCAGGCGAGATACCGGACCCGGTATCGCCGATGGTGATCCTCACTCCGGCCCTTTCACGGTTATCCCAATCGCGTGAAGAACGGAGACGCACCCTGACTCTGCCGCCGCTCGGAGTAGCGTCAAGGGCGTTGGCAATGATATTGGTTAGCACTTGACGAATCTCTCCTGAATAGCAGGTAAGTGGTGGGGTACCTTCGTATTCACGTCGAAGTTCCACGCCGGCAGTGGTGAAGCGCGGCTTAAAAAACGCCAGAACGGAATCGAGGACGTCCGGAAGACGGATCGCAATCGCCTTGGTGGACTGCCGATGAAACCGTAGCGTCTGAGTGGTGATTTCGCTGATCCGAGCGATTTCTTCCTGTGCCGCCTTCACGTACTCCCGAGAAGTGCGATCAAGATTGTCACTTCCGGCGAGCAGGTAAAGCAGATTGGTCACGGCTTCGAGTGGATTATTGATCTCATGCGAGATACTGGAGGCCAGCTTGCCGACAGCCGCAAGCTTCTCAGATTGGCGAAGGGTCTCTTCACTACGCTTTTGGATCGTAACGTCCAGGTCTGCACCGATGACAGACTCGACCCTCCCGTCCGAGTCGAGGCGAACTGTTTCGGCCGATTTGACGTGCCGCCATCCTCTTTCGTCCCCGCGCCAAATGCGGAACTCCCGCACACTGCTTATCGCCCGTAAAGCCGTTTCTTGCAGAATTCGCTCCTGGTGATCTCGATCTTCAGGGTGAACGCACGCCAACCAGGCCTTGAAGTTGAACGCGCCGTCGTTCGCCGCCGGCAAACCGTATAGACGAAACATTTGTTCATCCCAGTGAAGGGCGCCCGTAACCACGTCCCACTCCCACACGCCTACATTCGTCGCGCTTGCAGCAAGACGAATGCGCTCCTCACGACGTTGAACTTGCTCGATCGCTTGCTTCTCCGCACTTATATCAAGAATTGCAAGGTTGGCGCGGTGAGGTCTACGCAGGAGTCCATCGCCCTCAAAGGTGACCTGCTTCCGCACTCGTAGCCAACGGACCTCTCCATTGGGCCAGACTACGCGGTGGTCTAATTCCAAAGAGCCGACGCCCTGCGGATCAAGTGACGCCTTGATCTGGCGAAACAACTCCTCCCGGTCCCCCGGATGAAAGGTGGAGTGAACCACTTCCCGCGGAACCGAGGCTGCCATATTACCGAGGCCAAACATTTTTACGGCATGTGCCGTAAGGTGACAAAACCCGGTATGGTAATCGACTTCAGCAAGCCCAACCCCCGAGACACTCAAACCGAGTTTTAAGAGCTCTTCATTCTTATGCAGTCCCCGCACGGGGAAGAATTCAGTCGGTTCCTGTTCCGCTAACTTTTTGCCTTTGTCGGCAAGTTGGCGCACCGCAAGTTGGCCCAGCTTTTGCGCTGTCACGTCGACAGAGAAGCCCACCATGCCAACGGGACGTCCCTCACCGTTCTGCAACAACGTGACGGAAAGATGCACATAGAGATATTCACCTGCACGGCTTCGATTCCGAAGCTCACCGTGGAACACGCCCTCCTTAAGGACCTCGGGAATGAGAGTCTGTACGAGGAATTGTTGCTCTTCCTTGGGATACAGCAAGGTCAGGTTCTGACCGATTAACTCTTCAGCTAAATAGCCATACACGCGTTGCACCGCACGATTGCATCCCGTGACCGTGCCTTCAAGGTCTGTCACGATCACCGCATCGTGCATCTGGTCAAGAATGTTCGGCTGCAGAAACATCCAGTCCGCAGGCCGGGAGACCGCTTCGGGGCGACTATTGGCGGATGTGTCGACCTGCAGATCGGTTCGTACAATCTCTTCGTTGCTCATACTCACATCCACGCTCAGGAAAAATAAGAACAGTACGGCCCCAAAAGTTGGTAGCGACCCCCTAATATGTCGTAGAGTATACCGCGAAGATCTACAAAAAAGAGTGAAAAAAAGATTCTCGAAGACTTGCCCGGATTGTGTCAACGCCACTAGGATGAGCGTTTAGGACAGCTGCGAGGTCCATCCCCAAAACCAGTTGACCGCTTCTGCGAGCTACCAGATGCCCTTGTCGCTACCGGTTAGCCTGTGTCCAACGGCAGCAGCGATGGCGAGCCATGGCAACAAGCCAAGTCTGGCGCTGCTTTCGAGTTCTCGTCTCCGCAAAAGGCCGGTGATTTGTTTGCGATAAAGCCCAATCGATTGTGGCAAGATGGGAACACGGAGGAAATTATTGCGGAAATATACGGTCGCTCCGGTGAAGTGAGCCGCAGCCCTTACGAACGGCGGCAGGTCAAGTTCTGTACTCCTATACCGCTGCACATAATCTGAGACGACAACAAGGTAAGTTGCAACGCCTTCCCATATGCCCGCTGCCTGGGCCGAAGACTTGAGTTCTTCATAATCGACCGCACCCGAATCGACGAGCGATGCCGAATCCACCATGTCGCACAACCTAAAGTAAAAGTGGCGATACATGCGTTGGAGCGTCGAAATCATTAAGCGATCCGATACTGAGGGCACGGGAAAATCATGGCCTCCAATTTCGAACAGACGAGCGCGCTGTGGCAGGTGTGAAGCCAGCACTAGTTGTTCTCCGGTTTGTCCGAGTCGGCCCATGTGAATTTCGACGGGCTCGGGAAGGTCTGGGACCAGAAAATTCCACTTATACGCAAGCCGATCTCCCCAGCTTCTCGATGCCATCTGGGCGCCGAATCGCTTTTGCATCAAGGAACAGACATCTGGTGGCGGGGCGTTTGTGTAGAGATCCAGGTCGCTGCCAAGATCAGGCCAGTGATCGAGAGACTTCATGACGGTGACGTCAAGACCTTCTGCGTTGAATGCGTCGCAGATGATTCGAAGTGACGCTACCGCTTTTCGGATGCGGTTGCGTTCGCTGTGGATCGCGGCCTGAGCCCAAGAAGCGCGAACCGGGTCGTCTTCACGGAGCATGATCGTCCTAAAGGCCTCCAGCCCACGAACGATGACATGGTTGGAGTGCGAAAGATCGACAAGGATCTTGAAGTTTCCTTCGCTAATTCCACTAATTCCTATGTCGCTGGCGGAGTGCGCAAGGTCAGGTTGCGACAGCAATAGGCTAGACAGTACCGTCATCATTTGATTCGAGACGCCCGGGGAGGCAAGACTAGGCATACAAGTATCCTTCGACTAACGAGGAAATGGTGGTGTGGGTGTGTCGTTTGAACCTGGCGAAGTCCCGGTGGGGATCAACTTTTCTGCTGGAATTGCTGGCTTGAGCGGCTCTCCGTTCCTGCGCTTCAATTCAATCCCACCTTTTTTACCCCGCTGTGATTCGCTGAACGCGTCGAGTTGAACGCCCACCTTCTCATCGCTCTCATGAGCCACATCAGCAAGATTTCGTCCATGCGCAGAAAACTGTGTTGCCATTCCGATACTCTCATCCGCATCGTCGGCCCGGCGTGCTCTTTCATAAAACGATTTAGCCGTCTCTAAATCACCATCGCGTTCTGCAAGGTAGCCGAGGTTGTTAAGCGAAAAAGCGCTCAGCGGGTCAAGCGCATAGGCCTCGAGGAAGGTCTTTTTCGCAGCGTCCCAGTTGTTGCGGTTCAGCTCAGACACGCCACGCATCGCCAGCATCCCGGAGCGCATCCTGGGGATACCCAATTTTTCCATACGGAATCGGAGATCAGAAGCGGAATACGCGGCCATCTCGCTCACGGGCTTTCCTCTCCATGAACGAACCTGAGTTACCACGACCGGTTCCTTCGAATGAGTAGAGGCAGCCAGATCGTAAAAATGCATTGCTGCCTCGAGGTCTCCGACGGCCTCCTCAGCGACACCGAGATTGTTGAGCGTAAAGGGGTTTGCGGGATACTCTGCGAGGGCTTCTTTTAACATCTTCACCGCCTCGAAACCGCGATCCTGGGACAGAAGCTCAATGCTCAGGAGGTTATTTCGATTCACGTGGAGCGGTGCATTTCTAATAGTATCCAGGGCGTACATCATAGGTTTGCCCTTCAAGTTCTTGTCGGTTGTCCGGTCGATCAACGCATCGCAACCCTGGCTCCCTGCAATTTTGTAAAACTCCGCAGCACGATCTGCCTGTCCCTGCAGTTCAGAGACGTAACCAAGATTGTTGAGCGTGAAAGGGTCAGCGGGGTCGTAGAGATAGGCTTTGTAGAAGAGCGTTTCTGCCTCCTCGTAGTGTCGCTTTAAGACCGCATCTACTCCCTCTCGATTGAGGCGTTGGACGGGGGTGAGTTCGCTGCGAAGCGGTATCGTTATTTTGAGAGTTTGGGCTTCGAGTAACGAGGAGGTTCCGCACAACATCAGCAACGAAATCATGGTGATTCTGGACCGAGCAAAACGCATGATAATACCACCTGCCTAGGTCTGCACGGAGAGTGCCATATAGATATGGTAGACGGGCATTCCTGTGTATATGTTGCCTGCAAACGGTTCTAGTAATCTTCAGGTTAGCCTCTGAGCATACCAACTTGAGCCCTTTTTCCGACATCCTACGAAGGATGTAGCCTTGAAGACGTAATGAGGGATGTAGGATTGAAGCTGCACAGCGCAATGAGATGGGAAGTTTTCTCAGATTACATGACAAAAATCTGCCTAATTACAGCCTTCCCCCCCAGCATTCGGGCCCTGAACGAGTATTCCTCTCATATTGCGCGTGAGCTTCAGCGCCATTCGGACGTGGAATTAACGATTCTTGCGGACGAGCTTGAGGATTACGCTTTCGCCACAGATGCTCATGGGGAGGCCGTTCATTCCTCGCGATCGGTTGATCTTCCGGGCGTCAAGTTGATTCGCTGCTGGAAGTTTGGCAGCCTTGCGAATCCCATTAAGTTACTGAACGCAATCCGCCAAGCGAGCCCAGATGTGGTTTGGTTCAACCTGGTATTTTCGAGTTTTGGGGGACCGAGCACTCCGTTCGCTGCTTTTGCAGGGCTTTCCGTGCCCGCGCTAACCCGCGCTGCAGGCTTTTACACACACGTAACGTTGCATCACATCGTAGAGCACGTAGATTTTGCAAGCGCCGGCATTCCGCGTGAGAAACTCCAGCGTATGGGCGCGGACGTGGCAACGCGGGCCTTGCTGAGAGCGGATTCAGTGTCCGTCCTTCTGTCCGATTATCGACGCACATTGATGACAAAGTATTCTGCAGAAAACGTTGTTCTTGGTACACATGGAACCTTTGCGACGGTTCCAAGTCCGCCAAATTTTACGAAGCGGGCTAACCCCGAACATCGAATTCTGGCATTTGGAAACTGGGGCACGTACAAGCGGCTTGAGAAACTCATGGAGGCTTTCCCGTCGGTTTTAGAGAGAATTCCAAATGCTAGGCTGATCGTCGCCGGCGGTAATCATCCTGCTGCGGCCGGATACTGGGAGTCGATTCAAAAGGCGCAACCGGCAGGATTGCCTATTGAGTTCCTGGGTTACATTCCTCCGGACGACATTTCGGAACTCTTTCGCACGTGTTCGCTTTTGATAATGCCCTATGACTCCTGCACCGGTTCGAGTGGTCCGGCCCACCAGGCATGTGAATACGGGCTTCCGATTGTATGCGCCGATCTGCCGGACTTTCGCTGCATGGCCAAGGACGACGACATGGCTATTCTTTTCTACAAATTGGGCGATGTCGACGACCTCGCCGAGAAGATGGTATGCGTCCTGCAGTCTCCTGAGCTTCAGCACCAAATGTCTATTCACAACTACGAAGCTGGCGTTCAAATGACAATGGCGAGCGTCACGCGGAATTATCTGCGTTGGTTCGAGTTGCACAAGTTCAAACGCTCTATCGTGAATGAGGGGACGTTAAGCCGCTTTCGCCGTCGTTTACGTCATGCCTGGTCTTCGCGCTTTGCTGAATCTTGGGAGTCCTGGAGGATCGATGCAGACCTCATTCCAAGTCTGAACGCGAGTGCGGAGGAGCAGCTGGATGATAGGAAGAGGAATACGATTGCTTCGCAGAGCGGGACGGAGTCGCCTTCGTTGCGCCATCCGCGATCTGGTGCGAGCCCTAGAAATCACGAACGACACGAGGATATTTTGAGTCAAGAGTCGGATGAACCGGTAACTGATTTTTGAGTCACGACCGAAACACCGCAGTCTGATTTGACCGCTTTGTATCAAGCAGGCCCAGATTTGGATGTTGATCGGAAAGAAAGTTCGGAGTTCTACTTGCGAAATGTTACTCAGGTTTATCGCTTCTTTCACGCGGCAGCATTAGCAGTTTGCCTGCCTGTGGTCCTCTTGCTTACCGGGTGTGGATCGGCGGGGCACGCGGTGTCGGTTGGCGAGCCGACTGTGGCGATTACAAGTAGTCCCGCTTCGATCGGTTTTGGTGGCTCCTCCATTCTTAGCGTTACAGCCGCAAATGTTTCTCAGGTCACCGTGACGGGCACGGACGGCAGCAGCTATACCTTGTCTGCTACCGGCGGGACCCAGGCTGTGACGCCAGCAGCAACGACGACCTACACGGCTACGGCGACTGGCACCGGGGGCAAGGTATCGGTGACGGCGATTGTAACGGTGGCTGCTCTTACCGCGCCGACTGTCACGATTACGGCGAATCCGACTTCGATTACGTCTGGTGGTTCTTCTACTCTCTCAGTTACGGCGAGCAATGCGACACAGGTCACCGTGACGGGCACGGACGGTAGCAGCTATACCTTGTCTGCTACCGGCGGAACCCAGGCTGTAACGCCGACAGCAACCACAACCTACACGGCGACGGCGACTGGCACCGGGGGTAAGGTATCGGTGACGGCGACCGTAACAGTTGCCCCTCCAGGCAGCTTGCAGTCGGTTCAACATGTCGTCTTCCTCCTGCAAGAGAACCACACTTTCGATAATTACTTCGGCATGCTTAACCCATACCGGCACGCAAACAACATGGAAAAGGGCGACGACGGGAAGGCCTACAGTGTCGACGGTATTGATAACAAGCTGGCGACCATCAGTAACCAGAATGACGAGGGTACGACATTTCCGCTTTTCAAACTGAAGAGTACGTGTATCGACGATGTGACATCTTCATGGCTTGAAAGCTATGGCGATGTGAGCCGATATGACTTCACTTTGAATCGTTCCATGGAAATGGATGGCTTCGTCCACACGGCTGAAAACTTTGCTAAATTTTGCGCGGCTTCCAACGGTGCGCGTTGCTCCGGCAAATTCACCGAGACTACTGGTCAGCGTGCGATGGGGTACTACGATGAGAAGTTTCTGAATTACTACTACTACATGGCGTCCCAGTTCGCCGTCTCAGATCGCTGGTTCTCACCCTTTTCAAGCAAAAGTGTACCCAACCGCATCGCGACCCTGACTGGCGGAACTACGCAGGGTCTGGTCTTCGACCCGGGCAATGACGACAGACTGCCCCAACTAGCCATCAAGACCATTTTCCGTGAGCTGACCGAGGCAAACGTATCCTGGAAGATTTACTACACCGTCACTAACGACGGGTGCATCCCATTCGACAAGAGCTGCCCGAGTAATAAATCCCAGTATCCCGCCGCAATCTTCAGTGATCTTCAGGACTCGTATCAATATCTGTATATTCCGGCTGTTGGAGCAGCGTGCTCAGCTACGACGCAACCATCAGGCGTCGTAGGGGATAAGAACAATTCCTTCTGCATCGACACGACCCATATCGCTCCTTTGGCGCAGTACTACACAGATCTAACCAACAACGCGCTTCCCAGCTTTGCCTTTATTGAAGCAGGTTATGGAGTAAACGACGAACATCCCGGTTCAGGCCAGTCAATTTTGAGCGGTCAGACTCAAGTAGCGCAGGTAGTTAGTAAGTTGATGACGAGTAGCTCATGGAAGAACTCAATCTTCTTCCTCTCATTCGACGAGGGTGGCGGGCCTTACGACCACGTGCCGCCGGTTCCGGGGCATTCAAACGAGAAGACAGATGCGATGGTGGGAGATGCGCCATTGAGCACCTTCCCGGATATCTCCACGATCGCTGTGAATCCAGACGGCTATAACCCATGCCTTCGCCCGTCTGGCGGGGCACCTACAACCAACTGTGATCTAACCACCGTTGATCCTGGTGCGAATGCGAATGACGCTGCTGCCCAGAAAGGCTTCGCAGCTCAACTCGGGTTTCGACTGCCAAACATTGTGATTTCTCCATTCACGAGGAAGCACTATGTTTCGCATATCCCGATGGACCATACGGCAGTCATCAAGTTCGTGGAGAATCGCTTTATAGGTCCGAATGCACATCTCACCAACCACGATGCAGCACAGCCAAATCTTCTCGATTTCTTCGACTTCTCTGCTGTTCCGTGGTCCGCGCCACCAATGACGATCCCCACCCCTCTTACTCCCGCGGACCTGGGGTTCGATCCCTGCACTCCAACGAGCATCGGCCCGTAGGCATGGTAAGCTCGGGTTGCATGTATACGACATTGTGAACGGGGCGGGGGGTAAAGGTCGGTCTGCTTGTCGATCCCTTCAGGGGGCCACTGCACCCCGGAAGGAAGGAGACTGCCATTTGAAAAGTCTCGATTACTCACCACCGATTACAAGCTGGCAGTGGAAACGTCACTGAGGCCGAGAACTGCCTAAAGTGGCTCAATGGTGATTTTGCTGGCAATATAGCGGGATCCGTCGAACGTGGTCGTCACCTTTAGACGAGATCCCTCTTTCAACGCGTTATTCCCTGGAGTGTTCGACGGTCCGTAAGCTATGTCATAGCTCTGGTTGTCTTCTTCGTTCAAGAGAACCAAACGGCCTGCGCTCCTATCGAAAGAGGTGACGCTGCCGTGAAAGATAAATGCGGCGCCCGGGACTGCAAGGACATCGACCTTCGTAGCTACGCCAAGGCCGCGGGTGTCGGCTTTAAAAGTCACATTCACCCTTGAACCGCGAATCAAATCGGACTGTCCGTGTTGTCCGGCCACGAAGGCCTTCAAACCCACGCGGATCACCGGGGTAGACGTCGGAAGTTGAAGCATTATTGGCTTCTTTGCTTGTGCTGGGCTGATGGTGAGTTGAGCGGTTTGCGGGTCATAACCGGCTACCTGTCCCAGCAATTCGCCCTGCGGTACTTTCGTTAGCATGTGAATTTTGAGCGCAAAGACCTTCGTGCCATCGAGTGTCGTCTCGACAGAAGCGTGATCATCAGGCCGGAGCGTGAGCTCCGAAATCTTTTCGCCATCGCGGAAAACCTGCGTGCGTTCATCGAAGAGAATTTTCATCGAACGGCCCCCGAAGACGCGAAGCGTAAATTCATCGCGCACGGGATCAACGTTCCGGATCTCACCGC
>JAYVDT010000379.1:0-13067 GCA_043749265.1 Rhodanobacteraceae bacterium
TGCGCTACTCGCAAGACTTCCGAGATAGTGTGGAACGGATGCGTAGCGTGTTAATAGCAACTCCCTCGGGAGCGCAAATTCCTCTGGGGCAGGTTGCCAAGGTGTCGTTTTCTCATGGTCCCGCGATGATCCGCGATGAAGACGGCCAGCTCACCGGGTATGTCTACATTGACCTGAAGAGCACCAATTACGGCGGCTTTGTGGAAGAAGCGACGCGGAAGCTGCAAAGTCAAGTTTCAATTCCGGCAGGCTACGGATATAAATGGTCAGGCGAATATGAATTTGAGCTGAGGGCGAAGCAGCGGCTCAAGCTCATCCTGCCTATCGTCTTCTTCATGATCTTCCTGCTGCTGTACATGCTCTTTCACTCAGTGACCGAGGCGGTTGTGCTGATAGTGCCGACGATTTACGCCATGACCGGAGGCCTGCTACTGCAATGGCTGCTTGGATACAACTTCAGCGTTGCGGTCTGGGTAGGCTACATCGCACTCTTCGGCATTGCGGTCGAAACGGGTGTTGTCATGGTGGTCTATCTCCATGAGGCACTTGAGCGGAGGTTGATGCTCGGTCAAGTCCACACGAATGCGGATGTCGAAGCGGCGATTATGGAAGGGGCGGTTAAACGACTGCGCCCTAAGCTGATGACAGTGATCGCCGTCCTCGCCAGCCTGGCCCCAATTTTATGGGAGTCCGGCATCGGCTCTGATGTGATGAAGCCGATAGCAGCTCCCATCGTGGGCGGCATGATTACCTCAACCATTCACGTCTTGATCCTTGTGCCGGTTTTCTTCGTCATGATGAAAGAGCGTGCGTTGCGCAAAGGACAGCTCCACACGACGAAGGATAAGACTGATTCCAAGTAGGTTTGTAGAAAGTGTGATGGTTGAATGACTGACGCTGACCAGGGTGGAGAACGACGTGTGCTGACGATCGCACTATCGCTCAATGCCATTATGTTCGTCGTCGGCATCATTGCCGGTGTGCTTGCGAAGTCTACCGGATTGATTGCCGATTCACTCGACATGCTGGCCGACGCGGGTGCTTACGGCATCGCGCTCATTGCGATCCGGAGGGGAGGCTTGTTCAAGGCTCGAGCGGCGACGGTGAGCGGAGTGATGCTTCTTATGTTGGGAATCGGGGTTCTCGGAGAGGCAATCTATCGGGCTCTCCTCCAGACCTCCCCACAGACCGGCATCATGCTGACTGTCGCCGTTCTCTCCCTGGCCGTCAATTCGACGGTGCTCTACCAACTGGGCAAGTTTCGTCGTCGAGCGGTCCACATGAGGGCGACATGGATCTTCACGCGCGCAGATGTGATTGCGAACGTCGCCGTCATTATTTCGGCTGTGGTGATTTCATTGACACGATTGAACGTCCTGGATGCGCTCGTTGGAGCTGGAATAGGTCTCTACGTGTGCAAGGAGGCGTGGGAGATTCTGCGAGAGGCGCGTAAGTTACTCACGGCCCAAGTCTGAACTCTCGGCACAGTAGAGTATGCCGTCATTCTGGAGCAGTTGGGGGGCTGAACCTCTAGTCGTCCAGCAACCATCTCCTCCCCGTCTGACATCGACCAGTCTTCAACTTTCCTGATTATTGCTGAAAACTGTAACTCAGAACGCCGGGAGGCTCATGTGCGCTGAGGACTTACTTCGTGCAACAGTGACAATCTGTTTGAGCTGCTGCACGGCCGCCAGGGCCAGACCGATGTGATCAACGAAGCCGCCCTGTGGGCGAGGATTTGCGGTGCTCAGCGCTTTGTTTAATGGCAATACCCTTAGTTTGAGCGCGGACGTGAACAACTAACTAATTCCTTAGTTGTTCGTCTATCGTTACAGACGAGAATGCCGCCGCGCCGCTCCAATACGTTGACTGAGGCTGAACTTAGGCTGATGCGCCTGCTTTGGCGTTGCGGTGAATGCTCGGTGCAGGACTTGGTTTCGGCTATGCCGAAGGCTGGTAGGCTGGCTTACAACTCCGTCCTCACGACGATCCGCATTTTGGAAGCAAAGGGTTATGTCGACCACCGGCAAGAAGGGCGGGCATTCATTTACACCGCCGTCATAGCTGAGCAGGACGCGCAGCAGCACGAGGTTCGCCACGTGATGAGCCGATTTTTTGGTGATAGCCGCGAGCGGCTGATGCTAATGCTGCTGGACGAGGGCGATTTGAGCAGCGACGAGTTGGAGCGACTGAAAAAAGCCATTGCGCATGCGAAAGCCACTCAGAAATCCGGAGCTGTGGAGAGTGAGAGCTGATGCCGATTCCCCATGCCATGATCGTTGAACTTTATAGCCGGTTGACCGCTGCCTGCATTGCTGGGCTGTGGCAGGGTGCCTCACTTGGATTGATGGCGGCTGCCCTGATGAGACTGATGCCGCGTGCGTCGGCCAGTCTGAGGCATGTACTTCTCGTCGCAATCTTCGTTATGACGGCGGTATTGCCGTGGATTCGCTTCGGCGCTGGTTCGGGAGGCGGGCACGCTCTGCGCGTTGCGCCATGGCTTGCTGCTGCAATTGCAGGTGCTTGGTTGGCTCTCGCCTGCGTTAGGGCTACGGGACTATTTCTGGCATGGCGTCGCCTGCGCGTAGTTCGGGAACAGTCTATTCCTGTGGTTCTGGAGGGGGTGGAGGGATTCAAAGCGGGTGACCGGCGGGCGTTGCTGTGTGTCTCGGCCGATGTTGATTCGCCTACGATCATTGGTTTCCGCGAACCGCGTCTGCTACTGCCTGACTGGATGGCTCCGATGCTGACGCAGGAGAACTTACTTCAGATTGCACTTCATGAATGTGAGCATTTACGCCGCTACGACGACTGGATGAACTTGCTGCTGCAGATTGGGCTAGTGCTGTCTCCACTTAACCTCGCTTTGGTGTGGCTGGATCGCCGCATTGCGATGCAGCGTGAGCTTGCGTGTGATGCTGCCGTTGTCGCGTCAACGGCGAAACCCATTGCCTACGCGACATGCCTGACTCGGCTTGCCGAGCAGCGGATGCAGCACACACGTCTTGCGCTGGCGCTGGCTGCGTGGGGCAGACGGTCGGAGTTGATGCAGCGCGTGCAGGCTCTGTTGACGCGGCCTGTCCCATGGACACAACGGCAATCGCGGCTGGCTGCATGTGTCACTGCTGCTGCCCTGCTGGCAGGTGCTGTTGGACTTGCGCGGGCACCCTTGTTCATCCGTATTGCAGCAGCTCCGCAGTTGGCCGCGATGGCAGCCGGAGCAACCGAGAATAACGTAACTCTCGGAGACCGCATACCCCAGCATGTTCGTGCGGTGCCAGCCTCGTTCATCGTGAAGCCGAATAGGCAAACGCCTGCAAAGCGCAGGACGGTGGCCGGAGGGAGGGCGACGTTTGCAGGGCCCCGCAATTGGTTGCAGCCCGCGCACATGGTTCGGACCTCTGCAGGTGAGTTGGTCCACTCACGTCGCCGCAATGCAGATCTACGGATCTACTACGAGGGACCAACGATCCGCCTTGTCTCCGCTGAATTTTCCTCGCACTATATTGCCGTGCCAGTTACGAATGGCTGGCTCGTCCTTCAAATGTAAGTTCACCAATACCTCATCCGGAGTAAGCATAATGCCTCTCGCAACTAATTCATTAGTTAATGGCCGCAACATTCGACGCTTCGCTCTCCCCTGCAGCCTGACTGCCGTTGCGATCCTCAGCACAGCCATGCTGATCCACGGTACAGGCGTTCACGCTGGTGCAGTCACAGCCGCTCCGTTGGACGACAGCAGCGTCGCATCTCTCACCGCTCTTGATCACGACATGGAGGCTCTCGCGGCCCGCGTTACGCCAGCAGTGGTCAACGTGGCCGTGACGAGCAAGGGCGGCGACGAGGCGGAAGAAGGGCAGACCCGCGCCGACGAGGACCAACAAGAGGGGATGAGCCAGCAGGACCTCCCGCCGCAGCTGCAGCAGTTCTTCGGCTCTGGAGGTGGTGGGAACGGACGCCGGATGCAGCCGCAGCAGGAGGAGCTTCGCCATGGCATCGGCTCGGGCGTCATCATCTCGCCCGACGGATACATCGTCACCAATAATCACGTCGTGAGCGGCGCCACCCAGATCAAGGTCACGCTGCATGATCGCCGCGTGCTCAATGGCAAGGTCATTGGTACCGACAAGCTTACGGATATCGCCATCATCAAAGTCGATGCGCACGATCTGCCTGCTATCTCCTGGGGCGACTCCAGCAAGCTGCAACCCGGCCAGACCGTACTGGCGTTCGGCAGCCCTTTCGGCGTGCTGCGCTTCTCGGTCACGCGCGGCATTGTGAGCGCTGTGAACCGCGCCGCACCCTTCTCCACTGACGCGAGAACTCCTGGTGGCCTGATCCAGACCGATGCGGCAGTCAACCCCGGTAACAGTGGCGGTCCTCTCGTCAACGTCCACGGGGAACTCGTCGGCATCAACCAGATGATCGCCACCAATAGCGGCCAGTTCGCAGGTGCAAGCTTCGCCATTCCTGCGGCGACCGCCAAGGCTATCGCCAACCAGATCATCGCCACCGGAGCCGTCCACCACGGCTACATGGGCGTCAGCATGAACGATGTCACACCGGAGAATGCGCAGTTCTTCAAATTGAAGGACGCATCTGGCGCCATCGTTGCGCAGGTTATGCCAGGATCGCCCGCCGCAAACGCTGGCCTGAAGTCAGGCGATGTCATCGAACGGCTGAACGGCAACATGATCGATAACGGCGGCGCCCTGCAACTTGATGTTGCGCAGCTCACTCCCGGGACGCACATTCAACTCGGCATCTTGCGCGACGGCACGCCGCAGACGGTCACCGTGACGCTGGGCGAGTACAACAAGAACGCCGAGCAGGTAGCGGCGAACGATGGCAAGGTCAATGGCCAGAGCGAAGGGAAGCTAGGCCTTGGCATGGCTGATCTAACGCCGGATGTCCGTCAGCAGCTGCACCTGCCGGAAAACGTAAAGGGCGCGGCCATTGCGTCCGTCCGTCCGGGAAGCCCTGCAGAGGATGCAGGTCTGCAGCCGGGGGATGTCATCGTGGAAGTCAACCGCCATACCACTGATTCAGCAAGCTCCGTTGTCAGCAGCGTAAAGTCTGTCCCAACCGACAAGGAGATTCTGCTGCTGGTGTGGTCGGGCGGCGGTGAAGGCTACCGGGTGCTTCATCCGAACGCTGGATAAGCGAGTGCACTAAAGATCGACTCAAGACTGCCCTTGCACAGTGCAAGGGCAGTCTTGTTTGTCGTTCTTTCAAGATTTCATTGACTACCTGCCGCGCGAATCATAACGCGCTGGGCGTGACTTTCACCTGATAATCCTGATCTTTCCATTGGTCGGTTTCAATCTCACAGGAAGGTAAATTGAACCGCGGTCCCCGTCCTAGGAACTAAGCCAGCAAGACGAACCTAGCAGCAACCTGGCTGAGGCAAATGGGAATGAATCGCATGTTACACGCAGTCCCAATCGACTGGGCAATCCGAAATGGATACGGCATCATGGTTGAATGGGTAAATAGCAAATGAATGAAAATAAGCATCATCATCACCCGCAAGAAAGTCCAAGTGCCACATCCAATCACAAGCGTTCCATTCCGTATTGGAAGCGCGCTCATCGAGATTGGCGTTTTTGGGTCGGCGTCTGTTTCATATTCGTCGCTATAGCCGTTTACATAGGAAGCGTCGACCTCTCGCTGGTACCGCGCAGGTAGCCGCAGTCAGGTTCGAACGCGATCACCCAATGATAGCGTTGCCTTTGGTGGCGCCATCAGGGAAGTTGGTTTGGGGATAATTTCGTCCTTGGGTTATGCCATCTGCCATGGGGAGAAATTAATTTGTCGGCCTCGCTCGGTCCCCACGTACGGCGTTTGTAGGGACGCACCTTATGATGCTTTTTGAGAACGGGATCGACAACCTCCCAAGCGAACTCAACCGCATCTTCGCGGATGAAGAGTGCGCCATCGCCGGCCAGAGCGTCCCCTATAAGCCGCTCGTAGGGTGTCTCCTCGTCTGGCTGCTCTTCGCGTAGATGGAGCTCTTTCTGAATCCCTACGAAATCGCTTCCAGCGAGCTTGACTCGAGCCGCAAGGGCAATATCAGAGTCAGGAGAAATGCGGAAACGCAAATAGTTCCCCGGACCGCTGGTTGAAACTGAGTCTTCGAAGAGTCTTTGGGGGGGAGGTTTAAACTCAACCAGAACCTCGGTCTCGGTTATCGGCAGGTATTTTCCGGAGCGCAAATACCAGGGCACACCGTCCCAGCGCCACGAGTCGATGAACAGCCGCAAGGCGCAAAAGGTCTCTACATCGGAGGTCTTTGCCACATCCGGCTCATTGTGGTAACCCACATATTGGCCACGCACCAGGTCGTCCGACGAAAGTGGGCGCATGCCTTGAAACACTTTGGCTTGTTCGGCGTGCACCGCTCCGAAGTTCCTGTCGGTCGGTGGCTCCATGGCAAGCAGAGCAACGATCTGAAATAGGTGATTCTGAATTACATCGCGCAAACAGCCAGCGGTTTCATAAAACTTGCCACGTTTGCCGACGCCGAACGTCTCGGCGAGCGTTATCTGAACGCTGGCTATATAGTTTCTGTTCCAGATCGGCTCCAGAAAGGCGTTAGCGAAGCGGAAGTACAAAATATTCATGATCGCTTCCTTGCCGAGGAAGTGATCGATGCGAAAGATGGAGTCTTCCGGAAACACCGAATGAGCAATCTGGTTGAGCTGGCGTGCTGAGGCAAGGTCACGTCCGAAGGGCTTTTCTACGATGACACGGGCGTTTTTCGCCAGCCCGGATGTGCCAAGATTCTCGATCACCGTCTCAAAGAGCGAGGGAGGGATCGCCAGATAGTGGGCTGGCCGTCGAGATTTGCCTAGATTAGTTTTGATGTCGGCGAAAGTGTCCGGAGACTTGTAGTCCCCACTTACATATGTCAGGAGGGACAATAGGTGCTGGAATGCGCGCTGGTTATCGATTCCTCCTGAGTGCATGATGCTGTCCGTCACTCGCTTGTGCAACCGTTCCTGACTCCACTTCGGAAGTGCGACGCCGATCACGGGAACGGCAAGTTTGCCGCGCTTAGCCATCGCATAGAGCGAGGGAAAGATCATTTTATGCGCAAGGTCTCCGGTTACCCCGAAGAGTACCAATGCGTCCGATCGTGAAGCGGCCATTAGTCACTTACCCCACTTGCGGATGCCTTTTCTTTGTGCCCGCCGAATTGATAACGTAGAGCCGAAAGAAGCTTGTCGGCGAAGTCGTCCTCACCGCGGGAACTGAAGCGTTCGAAGAGAGCGGCGCTCAGGACCGGAGCCGGTACCGATTCGTCGATCGCGGCCTTGAGCGTCCAACGTCCTTCGCCTGAATCTGAGACCTTGCCTTGAAACTTGGCAAGATCGGGACTTTGTAAGAGGGAAGCGGCCGCCAGATCCAAAAGCCAGGAAGAGATGACGCTTCCACGCCGCCAGACCTCGGAAATGTCGGCGAGATTGAGGTCGTAGACGTAATGCTCGGGATCGCGCAAAGGCGTCGTTTCCGCATTAACGGCGCTCTTCTGCTTGCCCACATTGGCGTGGCGAAGGATGTTCAACCCTTCAGCGTATGAGGCCATGATTCCGTATTCGATGCCGTTGTGGACCATCTTCACAAAGTGGCCTGCGCCGCTCGAGCCGCAATGCAGGTAGCCATGTTCGGCAGTTCCACCGACTTTCTCGCGGCCAGGGGTGCGGGGGGCTTCCTTGATCCCCGGAGCCAAAGCGGCGAATATAGGCTCGCAGCGATGAACAACGTCATCATCGCCACCGATCATGAGGCAATAGCCTCGCTCAGAACCCCACACGCCGCCGCTGGTACCGGCGTCGATGTAGTGGATTCCCTTTGGCTTTAGCTCAGCGGCCCGGCGTATATCGTCGTGATAGTAGGAATTACCGCCATCAATGACCACATCATTCGGCTTAAGAAATGGAACGAGAGACTTCAGGGTCGGATCGACTACGGCTGCGGGAACCATCATCCAGATAATGCGCGGATCTTTCAGTTGCTGGGCAAAGTCTTTGATGGATGCAGCTCCGGTCGCACCCTCTTTCGCAAGCGCCTGCACGGCATTCTGATCGATGTCGTAAACAACGCAGTGATGGCCAGCCCGTTGCAGGCGAAGCACCATGTTGGTGCCCATTCTTCCTAGCCCGATCATTCCCAGTTCCATGTGATCACCTCATCTTTAGATCGCTTTGTCTTCTATATGCGAATGCAGACGCAACTCGGGTGGTTTAGGCGGTCGACTGCGAATGTACTCATGGGTGCGGCCAAGATAAAGCTGAGCGGGAATCGTCTTAGTACGTCGAGAAACTAACATTCCAACCGACAGATCAGGCATTGTCCCATTGTGCAAATCTGTCTTTAGCGGGTAATGCAGGTGCATCTTCGAGTTTGCAGCCGCATCATTGCGGAGCTTACGCTTGTTCGGCGAACGCTGTGTCGCTATGGACCTGGTACGAACTGTGCTCGGTATGTTCGATGATCTTTCTGGCCTTGTCTACGGCATCGGGTGTGCCATGGACGACCAGAAGAAACTTGTCGGTTTTGAGTGCGACATCGTATTTCACAACACTGTCTTTGGGAATGCCAATGCTGAAAAGCCCCGCTCCAACTGCGCTAATGCCACCCACTACGACTGCGCCTTCCAACCCAGCCACGATCCAAGCAACAAGCGGACCCGCTACAAGGATAGGCCCAATGCCCGGAATGGCAAACATCGCCGATCCGAAGAGCAGACCCCAGAATCCGCCCCAAAAGGCTCCCGTCTTGCCCCAATACTGCATGCGGTCACCTGCGTTGTAGTATCCGACAACGTGTTCATCCGTATGGGTGTCCTTGCTTGCTATCGAGAGGCTTTTCATATCGACACCCGCCTCCTGCAGTTCCTTGATCGCCGCTTCTGCCTGTTCGTGTGTTTTGTAAATGGAAACAACTGAGTTCATGCTAGACATGTCTATTCTCCGTAAAATTCGATTGAGACTTTGTTGTATTACAGATATCCAAACCAGCCTGAGGCAGTTAGAAACGACTGCGTCAGCAAAAGGTGTTGCTGCACGATCAAGGCCTGTTGTGCGCATTCTCGCGCCACATAGTAGAGTTTCCCACCTTGGCTTGCCGCATTCTGAGCAATCGGATACAAGGCGCGTCGGTGAAAAGACACTGAAGCGGTTGTTTCTAGGGGGATGAGTAGCAAGAGCCAGCACGTGGAGTTCCCGGTCTTCTTCCTGCCAGTTCTCGTGAAAGGGACTGTAGGAAAAGGAGCGGGAGATGGCTAAGAGCAAGATTCATGCACCTGAGCAGATCGTGAGTCTGCTGCCGCAGATTGAGATGGCGGTCGCGAAGGGCAAGGCGACACCGGCGCTCGCCGGAAAATGGGATCACCGAACAGACCTGAACGATTTGGTCGCTGGAACCGCTAACTTTGTTCCGGCGACGGTTGGAAAAGAAACGGAAGCTGCACGCGCCATGCTCGACAAGGACTCATTGGTTATGGCGACAGTACGAATGCCCAGATTGGCCTTGCGAAGTGCCGCCAAAGTGTCGGATGTCTCGCCGGATTGGGAAATACCCATTATCGCGGCACGCTTGTTGTCAGAGTCGGGACGGTACGCGTATTCGACATCAACATGGATTCCACTCAAGCGTTCGACGAGGACTTCGGCAGGGAGACCGGCGTCTCCACTTGAACCGCTTGCCGCAATCATGATTTCTGCTACCTGAGAGAGTCAAGTGCAAAGCACGTCGCATCGGTCGGAACAAAAGTAGCTGCCCGTTACATGCCGACCAAGCGTCTTTTGCGAGGCATCGGCTGTTCGTCAATTTCACGAATCATGGCATAAGCGAGGTTTGTGGGCGACAGTGCAGGGGGCATCGTGTTCGTCCCAAAGCAAGTTCAGTTGTATCGCGCCTTGGCTCGACTTCCGGTTACTCTGCAGCGATAATTGGGGGCGTTTAACCAGCGAAATGATGCTCGATTTCTTCCAAAGTCTTGCCTTTTGTCTCCGGGAGCAAGAAAGCCGCGACTATGAAGTAGAAGAGTGTACAAATTGCCAAGCCTGCGAACATGAGCCCGTACCCGTGTCGACTGACGAATGGAAGAAAGACCGCAGCGATCAAGGTTCCAGCGCCTTGATTGAGAACCAGTGCAATTCCCATTCCGGCAGAACGAATGCGGATCGGCATCAGTTCGGAAAGCGTCAGCCAAACAACGACCCCCGGCCCCACGGCAAAGGCCGAGATGAAGACCCCCATGCAGATAGACATCTCCCAGCCTAGTGTCTCAGATGGGCCGTGAGTATGAAGATTGTGAAAGAGGATCGCGGTAGCGGTCAGAGCCACGCTCATCCCCGCAGTGCCGATCGTCAGTAGGAACTTCCGGCCTCTGGTGTCGATTAGAAAAATCGCCAGAACTGTGAACAGACAATTCAGGAGTTTCACTGCAAAATCTCCTTGTGCAGCGTGTTGTTCAGCAAGGCCTGCCTGCTTAAGAATGATCGACAAATACGCCAAAATTGAATTGATTCCGGTTGTTTGATTGCAAATTAAAACCGCGCAGGTAAGAAGGAACGGGAGGATATATCGACGTTGGAGCAACTTGTCGTTATCTCTGGGGATGCCCAGGTCTGTATCAGGCGTAATTCGCATCACCTCAAGTTGTCGCCGAGCCTCATTTTCGGGAAGAGAGCGACACAATGATTGCAAGGCGTCGGAAATGCGATTGCGCTTTAAAAACCATCTTGGAGTCTCGCTTAGAAAGAAGCAACCGACGAAAAAAGCTATGCCTGGATAAGCTACCGAGAGGAACATTCCTCTCCAAGCATGATTTTCTGCAGCGAGAATAGTTGATAAATTACCGTTTGCGGCTGCGACTGCGAGCGAGGCTTGCCGAGTGTAATGCCACCCAATTCCGGCGGCCAGCAGAATGCCAAGTGTCAACATGAATTGAAAGATTGCCGAACCGCGACCTCGGGTCTCCGCGCTGAGCACTTCGGCGAGGAATAAAGGAATGACTACTGCGATCACGCCGCCGCTAATCCCTTGAAGCAGGCGACCCACGAAGAGGTATGCAAAGTCGTGAGACGAGACGATGATGAACACGCTGGCCAAGAATAAAGCACCGCTTGATACCATCATGGCTTTGCGGCCCAGCCAATCGGCCAGAAACCCTGCGCCGAGCGAAGACGTCATACTCCCACCAAGGACAGCGGAGACGATGATTGATGTCTGCGCAACGGTCAGCGGTATCGTTTTTCCGATAAAAAGGAGGGCTGCGGAGATGATGCCTACGTCTATGCCGTAGAGCAGACCTCCTAAACCGGCGATCACGATTAGGTAGCGACCATAGAAAAGATTGTTATTGAATTTCATTCTTCCTTTGCAGCTCCTGTAAGTTTTCGCGGTCTGTCCAGCTTGCCAAAGTGCTCCCTCAACGGGATCTGAAGCGCCAGCGCTATCGCAACCTGCGCACCGTCGCCTCGATCCAGTTCAACTGCGACGCGGTCTCCGTATTGCTACTGCCATCGGGTGACCACAAGACTAGCTTCGCACGGGCCACAAGAGCATGAGGCCAACCACGCAAAAAAAGAAGCCGTAAAACTCAGCTTCTTTTTTTAGCACTTAACTCCAGCGATGCCCTCGGTGCCCAATCAGTACGATTGAGCTTGTCCCGATTTCGCTGTTTTTTGCAGTTAGAGCATTTTCACTGGTGGTGTAGAGAGCAAACAATGGCAAAGACAACAGCAGATTCCTGCAGGATGACAAACGAAAGGACAAACCAGTCTGACACCAAAGAGTAAAAAGCCTATCCCCGCAACTACACGCGGGGTCCGTACGCCGCACGCTACAGGCCCCGGAGATCGGCTGCGCGGGTTCAACTGGAGGCTTAAATTCGCCAAGCCAACTGGGTTGCATCGCAACTGTATTGGTGGGGTGGAGCGAGGGGAGCGGAACATCGCTCTGGAGAACATCGTCAAGATTGCGGTGAATTTCGAGAACTTCTCAACAACCTGCCGTGATGTCATGCGACTAGAGCTTGGGTGCATCGCCTCCGCGACCGACTTTTTTCACGCCGCTCGCGTCCGTCGATGAAGTAGCGAATCCACCACTCGCCTGATCAAGGTCTTTCTCGAAGATCCTTGTCTCCTGCTTTACAACCTTTCTCGGCTTGGCACGATCTCCCTAATTGGAAAATAACAAATTGGGTACAAACCGGCACCGAAACCGGAACTAACCAACGCAAGCAAGAAGAAAGCCTCTTGAAATGAGAGGCCTTGGTCTTTGTAACTTATTCATTTTGGATGACTT
Source organism: Rhodanobacteraceae bacterium (assembly GCA_043749265.1). Classification (GTDB taxonomy): domain Bacteria; phylum Acidobacteriota; class Terriglobia; order Terriglobales; family Acidobacteriaceae; genus Edaphobacter. The sequence continues at coordinate 12,319 of JAYVDT010000379.1, forward strand.
ATTTGGTACCGGAAGGGGCGAACGAAGCTGGCCGATCATTTCGGGGGTCTAAAAACGTCGTATAGCAGTGATTCTGCTGGTTTTTATTGGGTGAAAACAAATTGAGCCAATCGGGTTGCCACTGCTTGACAGGGGTTCTGGCGCTATCGCTACGCCAGAAATAGTAGGGAATAGTAGGGCGGATAGCGTGGGGGTCGGACGCAGATAGTGTCCTGGTACTGGGGGTTAGGGCTGAACCGTACGGGTTGTACATTGCAAAGATATTCCGTTTGCTCGGTACCCTTCATGGTGACGTTCTGGCTTGGACCCTCTTCTTTGTTGGAATAGGCTTAACCACTTTATCGCTACTTTTCCCGACGTATTCAAGAAGATTTTGCGCGACATACCCTCCAAGGATGTAAGGCGCTGGTTGATTGAGTACGAGGAACGGCGGGAACTTCTGATTCGAACGATTCATAGCAACGCATACGAGTTGGTCTTGACTCTTTTGCGGCAGGCCGTCAAGACGTTCACATATGCAATGGTTTTGCTCGGATCGTATACGCTTCTTATTCTTTTGTTGGTTCACTTGTATGTGAGCAAGGGAATGGGCACACTCTACCAACACGAAACGCTAGCGCGGTGGACGTTAAGGGGATTGCTTTCGTGTTTAGTGTTTCCATGTTCCCACTACGTGTGGTTTGTGAGGGAATTGTTGCGTGAATTAGATGAGTCCTCAACCCACTATCAGAAGAGTTATGAACCGTCCC
>JAYVDT010000380.1:0-4154 GCA_043749265.1 Rhodanobacteraceae bacterium
GATCCTGGATGAGATTCAGCGGCTCGTGCCGGGTTACGACAAGGTTCTGCGGTTGCAGTTGCTCAGCGGAAACGACCAGCATCTGGAATCAGCAGCGACGCTGGTTCAGATCGAAGGCGCAACTGCTCGCAAGGATCTGGTGCTGCCTTCTGGCGATACGTTGTTTACTTCAGGCACTCTCGGACACTACTCCGCGATGCTGCTCGACCTGCAGGAGAATGAGAGCCGTAAGCTTCCCGTGCTGAACCAAACCGCTGCCGATTAATGAAAGACGCGGGCGAGGTAAATCTACTACTTCAGTTGAGCCAGCTGGAAAAACAACTTCTGAACAGTGCGACGGAACGCAGTGCTGACTTCGTCACCTCCCTATTGAGTCCCGACTTTCAGGAGTTCGGAACGTCTGGACTCGTATACGTGAGAGCCGATATCGTCGATGCGCTGGCCGACGAGCCGGCCACAACCACTTCAGCCGAAGACCTCGACTTGCGCGTCATCTCGGCCGACGCCGCGCTGCTTACATACAAATCGACTAAGGCGGTCGGCGGGGCGGCCTCCGTCAGAGCTCTTCGAAGTTCGCTTTGGGTTCGTCGCGACGGGGAGTGGCGAATGCTATTCCATCAAGGGACAAGAATTGCCTAGCTTGCACACTTCAGGTGTCCTCCCAGACCGACTTCAGTTACCCTAGATCAATACGGCGCCGCCCAGAGGATTGACCTGACCACATGAGCCATCTCTCCGACTTCCAGACCTTCTTCCTCCTGAGCGTACTCAAGATCGTAGTGGTGCTGGTCATCACACTGACAGCAGTCGCCTACACGGTGTTGCTCGAGCGCAAGCTGCTGGGTCGCATACAGAATCGCTGGGGACCCTCGCGTACCGGGCCGTTCGGCCTGCTGCAGCCGCTCGCGGACGGTATCAAGCTGTTCCTCAAGGAAGATCTAACGCCTCTGATGGTGCAGAAGCCGCTGTTTATCGCTGCGCCGGTGATCGCGCTGGGATGTGCACTCGTATCGATTGCGGTTGTTCCATTTGGCGCAACTACGCTGTACAAAGGCGTCGACCTGTTCCAGATTGCAGACGTCAATATTGGCCTCCTGGTCATCCTGGGTGTTACTTCGATCGGCGTTTACGGCATCGCCCTTTCGGGCTGGTCAAGCAATAACAAGTACGCTCTGCTGGGCTCGCTGCGAGCAACTTCCCAGATGATCAGCTACGAGCTTGCACTGGGGCTGTCGCTGGTCGGAGTAGTTCTCCGGGCGGGCTCGCTGAACCTGCGCACGATTGTGGCGTCACAGTCTGCCCACGGTGCGTTGAGCTGGAATATTTTTGGTGGATTGCAGATCGTCGCCTTCTTTATCTACTTGATGAGTGCCTACGCCGAGACCAATCGCTCGCCGTTCGACCTGCCGGAAGCCGAGTCAGAACTTACCGCCGGATATCACACCGAGTATTCGTCCATGAAGTTCGCCATGTTCTTCATGGCCGAATACGCGAATATGATCACCGTCTCCTGCGTCGCCACGCTGCTTTTCTTCGGCGGTGCATCGAGCCCCTTCGGCACGTTGTTCCCAGCCTTCGGTGGCGCGATTGTCGCGGCCGTCCTACCTATTTTCTGGTTCGTCTTCAAGATCTTCGCGTTCCTCTTCCTCTTCATCTGGGTCCGTTCGACGCTTCCGCGCTTCCGCTACGACCAGTTGATGAGCTTCGGCTGGAAGTTTCTGCTGCCGGTAGCCATCGTCAACATTATTTTTACTAGTCTTGTAATTGCTCTGCGCGCAAAGGGTTAATCTCACCGGCTGTTTTACAATCAACAGAACAGCGGCTGCTTTTTTACCTCATTTGAAATATTTCCGAAAGGCTTGACGTACTCCATGCAACTTGCACTGTTCATCATTTTCGCTGCACTGGCCGTGGCGGGAGCACTGAATCTGCTGTTTCAAAAGCACCCGATCAACAGCGCTTTGTCGCTGGTCGTGGTCATGATGTCGCTGGCGGTGCTGTATTGGTCGCTCGGTGCAGAGTTTCTGGCCGCGGCGCAGGTCATCGTCTACTCCGGTGCCATCATGGTGCTGTTCGTCTTCGTCATCATGCTGCTGAACGCCGGTGAAGAGGAGCACACGACCGGAAGCCGAGCCGCATATTTCGCAGGTATCCCTGGCGCGACGGCGGTCTTCTGCCTGCTCAGCTTTGTCTTTCTGTCGGAGTCCAGGGCGATCGGCAACGCACACCTTGGCGGCTATCTCTCGGGCGCGGTGAACAACATCTCAGAAATCAGCCAGGTGCTCTTCACCCGTTTGCTGCTTCCGTTTGAAGTCACCAGCATTTTGATCCTTGTGGCGATCCTTGGTGCGGTTGTTCTGGCCCGTAAGGAGGAGCAGTAAATGAACTTTGAAGTGCCCCTCTCCGCTTATCTCATACTGGCCGCAGTCCTGTTCTCGATCGGCATTGCAGCTTTTCTGATCAGGCGCAACGTCATCGCCGTCTTCATGTCGATTGAATTGATGCTGAACGCTGTAAACCTCACCTTTGTAGCGTTCGCACACCGTTGGCACGCTGTTTCCGGACAGATCTTCGTGTTCTTCGTAATGGTTGTGGCTGCCGCCGAAGCCGCAGTCGGGCTGGCGATCATTATCGCCATCTTCCGGACGCGGCAAACGCTCAACGTTGACCAGATCAACCTGATGAAGAACTAGGAAATCATGTCTCCCAAGCTCCTCTGGCTCATTCCGCTTCTTCCCTTCACCGGCTTCCTGATCAACGGAACCATCGGCCGCCGGTTTCCTCGCGCTGTTGTGACAGGTGTTGCGCTGTTCTTCACGGCTGTCCCCGCGGCAATCGTCACCTGGCTGTGGATCACCATGTCCGCCGTGGGCGCTCCGCTCTCGCTGACGGTTGAATCCGGCCCCTGGATCGCCATCACCGGCTTCCAGGTCAACTTCGCTCTCACGGTCGACCATCTCACGCTGATCATGCTTGGCGTCGTGACGGGCGTCGGCTTCCTGATTCATCTTTACTCCGCCGGATACATGGCCCATGAAGATGGCTACTGGCGTTTCTTCGCTTACCTGAACCTGTTCATGTTCTTCATGTCGGTACTGGTGTTGGCAGAAAGCTTCCTGCTTCTCTTCGTAGGCTGGGAGGGCGTCGGTCTTGCCTCTTACCTGCTCATCGGCTTCTACTTCCGCAAGAAGTCGGCCGCAGACGCCGGTAAGAAGGCGTTCATCGTCAACCGTGTCGGCGACTTCGCCTTCCTGCTGGCGATGTTCCTGCTCATCCTCCACTTCGGCACCCTGAGCTTCACGCAGGTCTTTGCCGCCATCACCGCTCACCCGGAGCTGCACGGCGGCGTCCTCACCACCATCTCCCTGCTGCTGCTCATCGGAGCGGCTGGCAAGTCAGCACAGATTCCCCTCTACGTCTGGCTTCCGGACGCGATGGAAGGCCCCACTCCCGTCTCCGCCCTGATCCACGCCGCCACCATGGTCACGGCCGGCGTCTATCTGGTTGCGCGCTGCCATACCCTGTTTGACCGCTCGCCCTACGCACTGGGCTGGATCGCCGCCATCGGCGCTGCAACGGCCCTCTTCGCCGCATGCATCGGCATGGTGCAGCACGATATCAAGCGCGTGCTGGCCTACTCGACGATCTCGCAGCTGGGCTACATGTTTCTGGCCTGCGGCGTTGCGGCTTACTCCGCTGCGATCTTTCACTTGGTCACGCACGCATTCTTCAAGGCGCTGCTCTTCCTTGCAGCTGGTTCCGTCATCCACGCGCTTTCGGGCGAGCAGGATATGCGGGTCATGGGCGGCTTGCGCAAGCGCATCCCCGTAACCTTCTGGACCATGTCCGCCGGCGTCTTCGCCATCGCTGGGATCTATCCCTTCGCCGGCTTCTTCTCCAAGGACGAGATCCTGTACCGCACCTTCGTCCACCACAACAATCCGCTAAGCAAGCTGCTTTGGGTCGTTGGGCTCATCACGGCCGGCATGACGTCCTTCTATATGTTCCGCCTGTGGTTCAAGACCTTCTTCGGAACCGAGCGCTTTGAAGAAGACCCGTCAACCGCGGAACACGCAGTGGCAGTCCGTTCAATCTCCACCTCCACCCTGCCGGTCGAAGCGGAGCATGACGATGCGCAGACAGCCCACCATCAC
>JAYVDT010000381.1:0-4118 GCA_043749265.1 Rhodanobacteraceae bacterium
CTGTCGGTGGACGAGATGATGCAGGAGATTCTTGACGCTGTGAAGAGGACGGGAGCAAAGCGATTGGTAATCGATTCCCTGGCCGGCTTCGAGATGGCCTTGGCGCCCTCCTTCCGTGTTGACTTTCGCGAATCGCTCTATCGCATGATTTTGGCCCTGACAGGTATCGGTATTACCATCCTGAGCACCTTGGAGATGTCGGAGACCTTTACGGAGCTCCTCTTCAGCAGCTATTCCATCTCGTTTCTCACCGACGACATCATCCGCATGCGTTATGTAGAAATCGACGGTGAACTCAGCCAGATCATGATGGTGGTGAAGATGCGCAGGGGTGCGCACAGCCGGGAGATCCGGCAGTATAAGATCACCACCGACGGAATCGTCATCGGGGAGCGCTTCAAGAACTACGTAGACCTCATCACCGGAATCCCACAACCGCTGGCGACCTTGCACTCGCAAGAACTGTTAATCAACCGAAAGCCCTAGCTAGAGGCGACGATGCGAACTGACAAGGTCAACAACGTTGAGCGGGAAGTAGATTTACAGACGCTCTGCAGTACCGTTGCCGACGCTTCCCCGATGGCGATGGCTGGTTTGTGCGGCTCCTCACACACCCTCCGCTACGTCAACCTCGCCTTTTGCTTGCTAACCGGCAAATCGAAGGGTGAACTCATCGGGACGGCTTTCTGCGAAGTTACTCCCGGCACGAACGAATGCGTGTTGCTGCTGGACCGAGTCGTCAAGACAGGTCTGGCCGATAGTTACACCGGGCGGGAGAAGACCGGCATCCATCCCCTCTATTGGTCTTATGCGATGTGGCCTGTAGTCGGGACAGACCACAGGCATCTTGGCATTATGGTTCAGGTAACCGAAACAGCAAGCTTTCATGATAATGCGGTCGCTATGAATCAGGCTTTGCTATTGGGCTCAGTGCGCCAGCATGAGCTGACGGAAGCTTCGGACCTACTGAACGTTCAGCTTCAGTCCGCAATCATCCTGGCAAAAAAAGCTCAAGAGGCGCTGATAGGCAGCGAGAAGCTGGCCTCCGCCGGACGTATGGCTGCGGTGCTCGCGCATGAGATCAATAATCCTCTCGCCGCCGTCATGAATCTCTTGTTCCTGGCACAAACCGCATCCGACACCCCAGCACCAGTCCTTCAGTATTTGAAGACGGCGGATGATGAGTTGAAACGCATCGCCCACATCACCCGACAGACGCTGGGCTTCTATCGCGAGTCTTCCGTGCCGACGACTTTTCTGGTTGACACTCTGTTGAATTCCGTCATCGACCTGCTCCAGGCGAAGGTGGTGTCTACGCAGGTCCTCGTTGAAAAGCAGGGTGACGATCTGCTGCAAATGACCGCGGCCTTCGGTGAACTGCGGCAAGTGATCTCGAACCTGATGCTCAACAGCCTCGACGCCCTTGGCGAAGGCGGCAGAGTTGCGCTACGGGCTTCCACATCACGAAATCCATTGGACGGAAGCTCACGCATACGGATTACGATCGCCGACAATGGCCAAGGTATCAGCGCGGCGGTGCTACCGAGGATATTTGAGCCATTTTTCACGACCAAAAGTTCGACAGGGAATGGCTTGGGCCTGTGGGTCTGCAAGCAGATCGTCGAAAAACATGGCGGCTCCATCTGGGTTCGGTCGCGTACATGCGAGCCGCAAGGAACAACGTTTTCGATCGTCCTGCCAGACCGTACTCCTGGGCCGATCGAAGTGACGCCGAAGTAGGTCGAACAACTGGGATAAGGGCCCAAGGTTACCCATCCGAGTTCGACGTTGGGAGGCGTGGGGTACGCGGGGCTGGCTCGACGCGAGGTTTCTCAGCGTTCCGTTCCGAAATCTGGTCGTGCAGAACGACATTCAGTAACGACTTGTTTACATGAATCCGACTGTTGTATTCAATGAATCCGAGCTTGCGGAAGCGATTCATGAAGAAGCTGACCCGAGAACGAGTTGTGCCAATCATGTTCGCCAGGGTTTCTTGGGAGATCTTCGGAATTAGCGAGTGCGGCTTACCCGGTTGACCGAACTCTGCCATCAGGAGCAGGATTCGGGCTAACCGTTTCTCACTCGAATTGAAGAGTTGATCGACGAGGTCGGCTTGGGTACGCATATTGCGAGCGAGCAAAAATGCCAGGAACACGTTTGAAAAAGCGCGTTCCTCGTGTACGACCCGCATCATTTCGTTCCGCTTAATCTTGAGGGCAGTACAAGCCGTGATTGCAGTTGCAGTCGCCAGTCTCGGTCCGGCGACCGCGGCGATCGATTCCTCTCCCACGAAGTCGCCAGGGGACAACAGAGTGACTGTTGCTTCCTTCCCAGCTTGAGATACAACAGTCAGCTTCGCCCTGCCCTTCTGAAGAAAAAAGACAGCGTCGGCACCGTTTCCTTGCGAAAACAAATGGACTTTCTCCTTAAACTGAACGATCTTCCGGTGAAAGCCTGCGTTTGCCAAATAGGTGGCAGGGTCGAATCGAAGTTGGTCGTGATCTTTCAAGGAGCAAAACCTTTGATCTCGCGTTCTCTAACCGCGCCTTCTTTTAGTGTGATGCTCAATGCCTGATACGGCACCCAGAAGGATTCACTTGACTGAGCCGGAGGAAGCTTTTAAGTGGGATGTTTCGATCGATTGAGGCATAAGACTTAGCACACTTGCACCACAGACGTTCCAACCCAGCCTTGAACAAGAAAAAGCCATCCTCTGTCAAAAGGATGGCAATCATCACTTGCTATTGCTTTTGGGTCGGAGTAGTGCCTGACCAGGCGCTCGCATTCTCAATAGGCCCGAAGGCAGATCATGCGGAGTATTGGTCTGCGCCAGCGTCTGAGCAATTCGCTTTGTCGGATCACTTTCGTTCAGCGGTGCGGCAGTCCGCCTGTATTCTGGACACCCGCCCATCATCCTCAGGCACAGCGACTCCTTCGCTAGTTCTTGCAGCACATTGAACAATTTGTCTTTCTCGTGCCGGTGACTGACAGCCTCGTCGTACAGATGGTCCTCCAAGATGGGTACTGCACATCCAATAACCAGAATCTTCGCGAGGGGCCATTGCCGCCGAACTGCTTCGGCGGCAGCCCTCATGCCGAAAGATCCGAGCAAATCATTCAAGACAGCGAAAGCGACCGGACTCTGGAATCGTAGATCAAACATTTCGCGAACGTCACGGACGGATGTCACGCAGTAGTCAGCTGCTTTCAGAAGTCGTTCCCTGTCTGAGCGCGGGGTCATGGCAGGCTCAACCAAGAGAAGATTGCATTCTTGTGGCCCCACGGCATTGCTCGGACAGACAGACAGATGATGGGCGGTTGTTCTTGGCGCATTCGGGTCGATTGGTTGTAACAGCAGGGGCCTCCCACGGAAGCGGTTTTGTAACGTTCACACACTGCGTCAAAAAAACTGAGCTAATTGAGACACGTTCGCCGAGCCTGGCATGGAAGCGGATGAATCGTAAACCGCAGCTCTCACGTCTTGAAGTTTTCCCCGTTGCATTCTCGCCTGATTGTTCGCGCAATCGAGGCCGGATTACTGTGTCGATGCTTACCGGCGAGGCGGTCTGCAACTTCATTCAGGAGATGGTCGTTCGCCTCGGGATCGCCACGGGGCGCAGGCGCACTGGTCCGGTGCGGTAAAGCTAGGGTGAACGGAGCATACGCACGGCGATAACTCTTCTCATGCGCCTAAAGACGCAAACCGTACCATCAAACGCCTTCAAGTCATCACAATTTGCCGGATGCTCGTTGAATGCCGTGTCGCGCTCACAGCCGCTTTGTGAGCGTACAGTCCGGCTCTGCTTGCCTTCGATTTAGATAGCTCAGTAGAACTGCTGTCCGCAATTGTCGTCCTCCTCCAGTTCACTTTGAACTTAAAGGTCAGTACCGAACGCGCCGCCCGCCTCGCGGGGATACTTCTATTCGTGCTGGCCGGTATCGTCGCGTTGATCTCTGTGAGCGCAATCGCACTCCCGAACTGCTTTCGTGAGGATTGGGGTGGGAGCAGCGGCAAAGCCGAGCGCATCCTGCTTCCCGTGCGGCATCTCCAGCATTGGATTGAGCATAACGTCCTCTTGCTCTTGAAGCAGGCACCGTTCAATAAACGCGATACCCAA